>DATINN010000264.1:0-2433 GCA_035474175.1 Mycobacteriales bacterium
TGCGCGGGCTCAGCAACCTGGAGCGCGGGCTCGTGGGCCGGCCCCGGCGGGCCTCCCTGGACGCGCTGGCCGAGGCCTTCGAGCTGACCGACCGGGACCGCCGCCGGCTGTTCGAGCAATACCGGCCCGTGCCGCTGCCGGTGGCCGCCCCGGCCGGGACCTGGCGCGGTCCCCGCAGCCACCTGCGCGAGCTGGTCGGCCGGGAGACCGAGCTGGCCGAGCTGGCCGACGCGCTGCGCGAGCACGACCTGGTCACCGTCACCGGGCCGGGGGGCTGCGGCAAGACCGCGATCGCGCTGGCCGCGGCCGCGTCCACCGGCCGGGCCGTCACCGTGCTCGGGCTGGCCTCGCTGGCCACGGCCGAGCAGCTGGTCCCGGCCCTGGCCAGCACCCTGCAGGTCGAGGTGGGCGGGATCGAGGCGACCCTGGAGGCGATCGAGCGGGAGCTGTCCGGCGGCGGCCAGCTGCTGGTCGTGGACAACGCCGAGCACCTGGCCGAGGCGGTGGCCGACGCGGTGATCCGGCTGCGCGGCGGCTGCCCCGGTCTGACCATGCTGGTCACCTCGCGGGAGCCGCTGGGGGTGTCGGAGGAGCTGGTGTGGCGGCTGCGGCCGCTGCGGCCGCCGGCCGACGAGAGCGACGACCGGGCCCCGGCCGCGGTGCTGTTCCGCCGCCGCACCCAGGAGGCGCTGCCGACCGCCGACCTGACCGACGCGGGCGCGGTCGGCCGGGTCTGCCGCCGGCTCGACGGCCTGCCGCTGGCGCTGGAGCTGGCCGCGGCCCGGGTCCGGGCGCTGACCGTCCCGCAGCTGGCCGACCGGCTCGACCGCGACCTGGCCGTCCTTGACCTGCTCACCTCGGCCGTGCCGGGACCGAGCGGGCGGCGCACGCTGGAGGACACGATCGACTGGTCGTACCGGTTGCTGGACCCGGTCGAGCAGCGAGCGCTGGCGCAGCTGTCGGTGTTCCGCGGCGGGTTCACGCCCGAGGCGGTCGAGGCGGTCGTGTCCGTCCCCGGCAACCCGGTCGCGATCGCGGCCCAGCTGGTGGACCGGTCGCTGCTGCAGGCCGAGCCCGGCGGCGGCCGGTACGTCATGCTCCGCACCATCCGCGACTACGCCGCCCAGCGGCTGGCCGGCTCGGGCGAGCTGGTCGCGACCCGGCGGCGGCACCTGGAGCACTGGCTGCAGCGGGCCCGGCGGCTGACCGGGATCGCCGCCTTCGGCGACCGGCTGGAGGCGGCCCGGGCCATGTCCGACGACCTCGTCGACGCCGAGCACGCGCTGGCCGGCGGGGTCGAGGCCCGGCACTGCGTCGAGGTGGTGGAGCTGGCCCACCGGCTGGCCGACTGCTGGAACGTCACCCCCGGCTACGTCGCCAACGGCGAGCGCTGGCTGGCCGTGGTCGACCAGCTCGGCGACCGCGCCCCGGCCCGGCTGCGGGCGCTGGCCCGGACCAGCCGGGGGCAGCTGCTGTCGGTGCTGGGCGAGATGCAGGTCGCGCAGGCCCAGCTGCGGGCGGCGCTGCGCGACTCGGCCGCGCTGACCACGCCCGAGCGGCTGGACCTGATCGGGATGACGTCGCTGGTGGAGCTGGGCACGCTCGACCCGGCGGCGCTGGGCCGGGCCGACCAGCTGCTGGCCGAGGCGGCGTCCTGCCCGGACGACCACCACGCCGCGGCGCTGAGCGTGGTCGTCGACATCGAGCTGCAGTACGGGCGGGTGGCGCGGGCGGCGGCCGTGTCGGTCGAGCTCGGGGCGCTGGTCGAGCGGGCGGCGGGCTGGCTGGCCGCCGACCACCACGGGCAGCGGGCCCGGCTGGCGGCCTGGCGCGGGGACGAGCCGGGCGTCTGGGCGGCGCTGGCGGCCGCGCAGGCCACCGCGGACGGGCTGGGCGCGGCCCGGCGGTTCCGGCTCCGGCTGACGCTGGGCGAGGTGCTGCTGGCGGTGGACGCGGCCGACACCTGCGAGCACCTCGGCCGGGACCTGCGCGAGCTGGTCCGGGGGTCGCCGGAGGCCCGGCGGAAGGCGCCGGTGCTCAACGTGCCGCTGGCCGAGGCGCTGCGCCGGCAGGGGCGGCGGGCGGAGGCGGCGGCGGCGCTGCGGGCCGGGCTGACCGCGCTGCGGTCCGACCGGCAGGGCGAGATCGTGCTGGGCGGGGTGCTGGTCGCGGCGGCGGTGCGGCAGGACGCGGGCGACACGGCCACCGCCGCCGAGCTGGCGGCGGAGTGGCAGCGGGTGCGGCTGCTGCTGGGGCTGCCGGTGCCGCCGGCGTACCGGCGGACGGCGGGCGAGCTGGGCCTGTCCCTGGCCGGCGCGGATCCGGCGCGGGCGCGCCCGGCCGGCCCGGAGATGGACGCCCTCCTGGCCCGCGCCACCGACGCCGTCCCGACCTGAGCCGGCGCCCGGACCCGTCCGGGGCTGGGTCGGGTCG
>DATINN010000265.1:0-3340 GCA_035474175.1 Mycobacteriales bacterium
TGGTCGACGTCCCGGACGGGGACGGCGACAGGGACTGCTGCACGCTGAACTCGGTCGGCGCCGGCAGCCCCGGTCCGGTCGGCGCGGACGGCGCCGACGAGGGCCGCAGCGCGATCGCGGCGCCCACGAAGGCGGCGACCACCACGACGACCCCGGCCACCGCACCCAGCTCGGCCATCCGCCGGCGACCGCCCCCCGACGGCACCAGACCTCGTGGCCGCCCACCCGGCCCCGGCGGTCCAGCAGCCGCCGCCCCGGCCGCCGGCAAGTCGGCCGCAGCCGACCCGGCCGCCTGCGATCCGGACTCCAGCGGGTCCGTCGCCAGCGGATTGGACGCCACCGAGCCGGACTCGTGAGACCCGGACGCTTGAGACCCGGACGCCAGCAGGCCGGACGCCGCCGAACCGGACGCCGACCGACTCGACGTCACCGAGCCCGCCGCCTGAGAGTCGGCCCCCCGAGCCTGTGAGGCCTGCGAGCCGGCCGCCTGCGAGCCGGCCGCCTGCGCGCGGGCCTCCCGAGCGCCGGGCGCCTGCGAGCGGGCCTCCCGAGCGCCGGGCGCCTGCGAATCCGCCCCCGACCGCCGCAGGCGCGACGGCACCAGACCGGCCAGGCCCCGGCGGCGCGACCCGGACGGCAGCAGCACGTACCGGTCGCCGGACCCGTCGCCGCGCCCGCGCAGCGCGTCCACGCGCTCCCGGACCCGGACCAGACCGTCCCTCATCCCACACTCCCGCCCCGTACGACTGCCTGGTCCGGACACTCCGGACAGACCGGTAAGGGGATATCACGCCCTACCGACTGCGGCGGGACCGGCTCATGACGGAATCAGCCGGAGGTCGCCCCGAGCGCCTCGGCCGGCTCGGACTCGTCCAGGCTCAGCACCCGGACGTGCAGGCTGTTGCGCTGCTGCAGCGCGGCCCGCAGCGCCCGGTGCAGGCCGTCCTCGAGGTAGAGGTCGCCCTCCCACTGCACCGCGTGTGGGAAGAGGTCGCCGTAGAACGTCGAGTCCTCGTCCAGCAGCCGGTCGAGCTCCAGCTCCCGCTTGGTGGTGATCAGCTCGTCGAGCCGCACCTGCCGCGGGGGCAGCTTCGCCCAGTCGCGGGTCGACAGCCCGTGTTCCGGGTACGGCCGGCCGTCGCGAACCGCCTTGAAGATCACGTCGCTCCCTCGTCCCCTCGGGCCCCGCTGGCCGGGTGAGAGCCTAACCGGCCCGCCGTCGCGTGGGTCACGGGCGGGACACGATCGCTGCCGCGCCGCCGCCACCCCGGGTAAGCTGGCACTTGACCACCCGGAGTGCCAGGAGGTGCCGGTGAACCTCGAGGAGCGCAAGCTCGAGGTCCTGCGCGCCGTCATCGAGGACTACATCGCGACGGAGGAGCCGGTCGGCTCCAAGGCGCTGGCCGAGCGCCACCACCTCGGCGTGTCGCCCGCGACGATCCGCAACGACATGGCGCTGCTGGAGGAAGAGGGCTACATCGCCCAGCCGCACACCAGCGCCGGGCGGGTGCCGACGGACAAGGGCTACCGGCTGTTCGTCGACCGGCTGGCCGCGCTGAAGCCGCTGTCCCACGCCGAGAAGCGGGCCATCGCCAGCTTCCTGGAGGGCGCGGTCGACCTCGACGACACGCTGCACCGCACCGTGCGGCTGCTGGCCCAGCTGACCCGGCAGGTCGCGGTCGTGCAATACCCGTCGCTGGCCCGGTCCGCGGTCCGGCACCTGGAGGTCGTGCACCTGGCCGCGACCCGGCTGATGCTGGTGCTCATCACCGACACCGGGCGGGTCGAGCAGCGGGTGGTGGAGCTGCCGGTGCCGGTCGGCGACGACCTGGTCGCCGACCTGCGCACGACGCTCAACGCGGCGCTGCGGGACCGCCGGCTGGCCGACGCCCCGGAGATCGTCACCGCGCTGCCGGAGGTGACGAGCCCGGAGCTGCGCCCGCTGCTGACCACGATGACCACGGTGCTGCTGGAGACGCTGGTGGAGCGGCCGGAGGAGCGGGTCGTGCTCGGCGGCACGGCCAACCTCACCCGCAGCGCGCTCGACTTCCCGGGCACGATCCGGCCGGTGCTGGAGGCGCTGGAGGAGCAGGTCGTGCTGCTCCGGCTGATCGGCGAGGTGCAGAGCCCGAGCCAGGTGCTGGTCCGCATCGGCGAGGAGAACCCGTACGAGGGGCTGCGGTCGACGTCGGTCGTGTCGGTCGGCGCTGCGGGTCACCACCGAACGCATGCTGGCGACGATGCCGTCGGCGCGGCTCGCCTGCATCAACGTGCTGAAGCTCGGCCGCGTCACCATCGACCGCACGCTCGACGAACAGGGCAACAACAAGCACATCGACCGCATGGTGACGCTCAAGCACTGGGCCTCGCCGCTGCAGCTCGACGAAAGCCGGCTCACGGTACATGTGCTGGAGGCGGTCGATCCCGCGTCCGCCATTCTCGAATTCGCCGAGGTCAACCATGTCGATCACCTCATCGTCGGCGCACGCCAGGATTCGATGCTGCGCTCGTTGCTGGGCAGCGTCTCAGCCAAGGTCGCCGCCGAGGCTGTCTGCACGGTCACGGTGGTGCGGCCGCAGCGGCTGGCGGAACTCGCCAGCCCCGAAAGTGGAGGCGGCGCCGCGGCGGCCATCGGCGAGGCGCATTCTTCGACGTGATGTCGCCGAGCCTGCGGTATTGCCGTCCAGCAGCCGGTCACCTTCCATTGCAGAAGCCAGCTGCTAAGCTTTCGATGACTGCAGGGCTGGTACCACCGGAGCGTCTTATGAATGACTATTCTCGAATCTCCGTAGCCGTGGCCGCGACGGTCGTCGCGACCTTTTCCGCCGGCCTGGCGTTCGCCCAGACCGCGCCGGCCGCCGGGACAGATGCGGCGACGCCGCCGGCAGCGACTACGCCTGCAACGCCAGCTCCCGCGGCGACCGCGCCAACGCCGGCGCCAGCCACATCCGCTTCGCCTACGCCGGCTCCCGCCGCTTCGTCAACGCCTGCTGCTTCGCCCGCTCCCGCCGCAGCCACGCCGGCGCCGGCCGCGTCGTCAACGCCCGATAAGACCACGCCAGCCGCCGCGACGGAGACCAAGGAGGCCAAGCCAACGAAGAAAAGGAAGCGGATGACGCGGCAGCAGGAGATCGATCATTCGATCGCAACCGGCACCGTGCCCTCGCGCTTCCGCAGCTCGGTGCCGGGGGAATATCAGAAATACATTCCGTTCGAGAAGAGGTAGGACTGCGCGTGGGGGAGCTGCCCTAAATCGCTTCGCCGCGCGCGGCCGCCGCCGCGGTGCGGATCGCGGCGATGTTGGTCTTGTAGGCCTCCATCGTGCCGCCCTTGAACACCG
>DATINN010000266.1:0-5755 GCA_035474175.1 Mycobacteriales bacterium
GGTCGGGCAGGTCGGACGCGTCGGAGCCCGGCAGCGGGTCGGCCGGAGGGCCGAAAACCACCGAGCGGGTCCGCGCCGCCGTTCCGTCCCGCCAGACCGGACAGGCCCGACAGGTCGGACGGGAACGAGTGCCCGTTGCGACCGGGCGTCTCGCCCGGACCGCCGTACCCGTTGCGGGAGGTCCCTGGTCCGCCGTGCGAGCTTCCGTTGGTCTCCGGGCGCATCCTGTCCGCCCACGGGTCGCGGCGCCCGTTCCGCGCGGACGGCGGCGTCTCCGGCAGCGGGTCGAGCAGCGGGTCCGGCCGCCGCCCACCAGCCCCCTGCGCAGCGGAAGAAGGCGGAGGCGGCGACGACACCGCCGCCGCACTGACCCCCGGCACGGCCGCGGCGACCCTCCGGGCCGCCGCCGCCAGCGCTTCGAGCAGCCGTCTGACCCCCGGGTCGGCCACCGCCGACCTCCGCACGGCGGCCACCACGGTGCGCCGCAGCCCGCCGTCGAGCACGGTCAGGAAGCGCACGCCGTCCACGGGAGCCGGCGTCGCCGAGGCCGGCACCAGCGCCACGCCCTGCCCGGCCGCGACCAGCGTGAGCGCCAGCGCGTCCTCACCGACCTCGGCGACCAGGCGCGGCGCGAACCCCGCGCCGGCGGCCGCCCGCTCCAGCGCGACCAGCGCGTCGCCGGCCCCGCCGATCCAGGCCTCCCCGGCCAGCTCGGCCAGCCGGACGCTGGCGCCGGTGGCCCGGTGCCGCGTCGGCACGGCCAGCAGCAGGGGCTCGGTGAACAGCTCCCGCCGCTCGACCGCGGCGTCGGCCCGGTGCGGCACGGCCGCGCCGTACTCACCCGCGACCACGACGTCCAGCGTGCTGCCCAGTGCGCCGACCCGCTCGTCCGCCAGCTGCCGCACGTGTACGGACAGGTCAGGCGCGGCCGAGCGCAGCGCCGGCAGCGCGTCGGCCAGCAGCGCCCGGCCGGCGTCCGCGCCGACCCCGAGCCGCAGCGTCCCGGCCAGCCGCCCGGCGACCGCGGCCGCGTCGGACTCGGCCGCCTCCAGCTGGCCCAGCAGCCGCGCGCCGTGCTCGGCCAGCCGCCGCCCCGCGGGCGTCAGCCGGTCACCGTCGAGCAGGGCCAGACCGAGCTCCTGGGACGCGTCGGTGACCTGCGTGCTCACCTCGGTCACGGGCCGGCCCAGGGCCCGGGCGGCGCCGGCGGTCCCGCCGTGCTCGGAGATGGCCAGGAGCAGGCGGAGCCGTCCGACATCGAGCATGCAGGGGAGGCTAACGGTCTCCGGGCCCACCGTGCGCACCGATGACGACGAGGATTCCCGGAAACGCCCGCCTCGTCACCACCTGTACGCGCGTCGCTCCGGTGCGTCGAAAGGCCGGGTGAGATGCCTCACACGACCGGCCGGGCATTGGATGCGTACATCTCGTCCAGGACGTCCTTGTACCGGGCCTCGACCACCCGCCGCTTGAGCTTGAGGCTGGGCGTGAGCTCGCCGGACTCGACCGTGAGGTCGTGCTCGAGGATCCGGAAGTCCTTGACCGTCTCCCACCGGTTGAGCCCGGCGTTCAGCTGGTCCACGGCCGCGGCCACGATCGCCCGGATGTCGTCCCGCCGGGCCAGCGCGGCCGGGTCCGTCTCGGTCACCGCGTTGGTCTGGGCCCACTGGGTCAGCGCGTCCGGGTCGAGGGTGACCAGCGCGGTCACGTAGTTGCGCCCGTCCCCGTGCACGATGAACTGGCTGGCCAGCCCGCACAGCACCGGGAAGGTGACCTCGATCGGCTGCGGCGCGACGTACTTGCCGCCCGAGGTCTTGATCAGGTCCTTCTTGCGGTCGGTGATCCGCAGGTAGCCGTCCGCGTCGAGCTCGCCGATGTCGCCGGTGTGCAGCCAGCCGTCGGCGTCCAGCGTCTCCGCGGTGGCCTCGGGCAGCCCGTGGTAGCCGCGCATCACGCCCGGCCCCCGCACCAGCAGCTCGCCGTCGGCGGCGATCGACAGCTCCGTGCCCGGGAACGGCCGCCCGACCGTGCCGAACCGGAACGCGCCGGGCAGGTTGACCGTGGTCCCGGCCGAGGTCTCGGTCATCCCGTAGCCCTCGACGACCAGCATGCCGGCGGCGTGGAACCACAGCGCCACGTCCCGCGACAGCGGCGCGCTGCCGGAGACGAACACCCGGATCCGGCCGCCGAAGCGCTCCCGCAGCTTGCTCAGCACGAGCTTGTCCGCGCCGGCGTGCGCGACGGTCAGACCCAGCCCGGGCTTGCCGCCCTCCTGCTGCACCGCCGAGAACTTCCGCCCGACCTCGAACGCCTTGGCGAACAGCTTCGCCTTGATCCCGCCCTCGGCCTCGACCGAGGCGATGACCCGGTTGTGCACCTTCTCGAAGATCCGCGGCGCGCCGGCCATGAACGTCGGCCTCACCACGGCCAGGTTGTCCACGATCTTGTCGATCCGGCCGTCGATCGCGGTCGCGAAGCCGATCTCCAGCTGCGCCGCCAGCAGCACCTTGCCGAACGAGTGCGACAGCGGCAGCCACAGGTATTGCAGGTCGTCGGGGCGCAGGAAGTTGAGCTCGCGGATCCCGGCGCCCTCGTACGTCCAGTTGTCCTGGACCAGCCGCACGCCCTTGGGCCGGCCGGTGGTCCCGGAGGTGTAGATCAGCGTGGCCAGGTCCTCCGGGCCGATCCCGTCGATCGCCGTGGTGACGGCGTCCGGGTCGGTCGCCAGCAGCGCGCGGCCCCGCTCGGCCAGCGCGTCCAGGGACAGCTCCCGCTCGCTGCCGTCGCCGGACCCGTCCAGCAGCACGACGTGGTGCAGGTCGGGGGCCTTGTCGGCCAGGTCGCGCAGCACCGCGGCCTTGCTCTCGTCGTCGACGAAGGCGATGACGGCCTCGGAGTCGGTGACGATGTGCAGCACGTCCTCGGGCAGCGAGGACGGGTAGACCGTGGTGGTCGCGCCGGCGGCGGAGTTGATGGCCAGGTCGGCCAGCACCCACTCGACCCGGGTCGGCGCGAACACGATCACCCGCTGCTCCGGCCGCAGCCCCAGGGCGAGCAGCCCGGCCGCCAGCTCGGTCACCCGCGTGCCGGTCTCGGCCCAGGTCATCGACTGCCAGGTCTCGGCCCCGCCGGAACCGGGAACCGGCCAGCGGAAGGCCTCGGCCTGGGGCGACGCGGCGACCCGGTCGGTCAGCATCCGGGCGACCGAGGGCGCCCGGCGGATCGAATCCGTCACCGTTGACCTCCTGGGGCGAGAAGTGTTGGTCGACTTCTCAGGTTGCCAGATTCCGCCGCCCGGGTGGTGGATCTCCGGCGGGAGGTGGACGACGCGAGGCGGCCAGGAGCCCACGGGGGGAGGCTCCTGGCCGCGCGCAGGAACCTAGCAGTACCCGCCGGTAACTGCACGCACCGGGCCCTGGTTCGCCGCCCGGAGTGGCGGGCATGACCTCAGCCATGTGGTTCCTGTTGCGTTCCCGGATCAAGACGCTCGTCTTCACCCTCGTGCTGGGCCTGGCCGCGCCCCGGATCGCGCGGGTGCTGCGGGGGTACGGCCAGCGCCGGCGGCGGGCCGGCGGCTCCACGCTGACCACCACCGTCCCGCTGACCGCGGCCGACGCGCTGGACAAGGTCGCGGTCTGGGCCCGGCCGCCGAAGGAGCAGCGCAAGCGCCGCTTCTTCTGAGCCCGAGGAGACCGCCCGCGCGGCGGGCTCAGCCGTCGGCGGTCCCACCGGTCCGGTCCAGCCGGTCGAGCGCGGCCATGTCGTCGGGGCCCAGCTCGAAGTCGAAGATGGCCGCGTTCTCCGCGATGCGGTCCTTGTTCGCCGACTTCGGGATGACCGGGATGCCCCGCTGCACGGCCCAGCGCAGCAGCACCTGGGCCGGCGTGCGGCCGGCCCGCTCGGCCACGCCCGCGATGACCGTGTCGCCGAGGTCGTGCCCGCGGGTCAGCGGGCTGTACGCCTCCAGCACCACCCCGTGCTCCTCGCACGCCTCCCAGAGCTTGCGCCGGAACTGGAACGGGCTGAACTCGACCTGGTTGGCCGCCGGCGGCACGTCCGCCCCGGCCAGCGCCCCGATCTGGTCGGCGGAGAAGTTGCTGACCCCGACCGCCCGGGCCAGCCCCCGGCCGGCGATCCGCTCGAACGCGGGCCAGTGCCGGGTCGCGCTGCCCGAGGGCCAGTGCCACAGGTAGAGGTCGACGTGGTCGAGTCCGAGCAGCCGCAGGCTGTGCTCCGCGGACCGCTCCGGGTCGGCGTCGCGGGGCTGGAACTTGGTGACGACGAACAGCTCCTCCCGCGGCACCCCCGACTCCCGTACGGCCTTGCCGACGCTCTCCTCGTTGCGGTAGAGCGCGGCGGTGTCGATGTGCCGGTAGCCGGCGTCCAGGGCCCAGCGGACGGCCTGCTCGGTCTCCCGGCCGTTCGGGATCTGCCAGACCCCGAGCCCGAGCAGCGGCATCTCCACGCCGTTGTTCAGCACCCGGGCGCGGCCGTCCTCGGTCAGCGTCACTGCTCCTCCGCCTCGTCGTGGTGTCCCGGCCCCACCCGGTGGTCGCGGGCGGTCGCCGTGCTGTCCCGGTCCTGCCCGCGGCCGGGTCGGTCAACCGGCAGGGTGATCGCGGTGACCAGCAGGCCGCCGCCCACCGCGTACCGGCCGGGCAGGGTGGTCAGCGGCGCGCCGGCGACGCTGGGGCGGTCGGCGACCAGCAGCCGGGCCGTGAACGTGCCCCGCGCCGGGTCCGGCCCGGGCGCGAACTCCAGCTCCGCCTCCTCGAAGCCGAGCCAGCGCCCGGCCAGCGGGAACCAGGTCTTGTAGACGCTCTCCTTGGCGCTGAACAGCAGCCGGTCCCAGTGCACGCCGGGGGGCAGCCCGCGCAGGTGGGTGCGCTCGGCCGGCACCGTGACCCGGTCCAGGATCCCGTCCGGCAGGGCCAGGTGCGGCTCGGCGTCGATGCCGATCGAGGCGACGTCCGCGGCCCGGGCCACCGCCACCGCCCGGTAGCCGTCGCAGTGGGTGATGCTGCCGACGATCCCGGCCGGCCACAGGGGCTGCCGCTTCGGGCCGGACAGCAGCGGCGCGGGCGCGACGCCCAGCTCCGCCAGCGCGATGCGGGCGCAGGTGCGGACGGTGGTGAACTCGGCCCGCCGCTTGCCGATCGCGTTCGCGACCAGCGCCTCCTCCTCCGGCAGCAGGGCCTCGCCCGGCAGCGGCCCGGTCGCGTCCGCGACCACCACCGCGGCCGGCACCAGCGAGCCGATCACCAGGCCTCCGGCGTGGGGTCGACGTCGGGGAAGACCTCGCGCAGCACCCCGCGGCGGTGGTTGTGCCGCTTCCACTCGCGCGGGTAGCCGATGGACACCTCCTCGAACCGCACCCCGTCCTCGTACGTCGTGCGCGGGATGTGCAGGTGCCCGTAGATCACGGCGGCGGCGGCGAAGCGGACGTGCCAGTCGGCGGTGAGCTCGGTGCCGCACCAGATCGCGAACTGCGGGTGCCGCAGCACCCGGGTCGGCAGCCGGGTCATCGGCCAGTGGTTGACCAGCACGGTCCGGGTGCCGGCGGGCAGCTCGGCCAGCCGGGCCTCGGTGGCCGCGACCCGGGCGTGGCACCAGGCGACGCGGTCCGGGTACGGATCCGGGTGCAGCACCTGCTCGTCGGTGGCGACGATGCCGGCCGCGGTGGTGGTCGCGGACGCGACCGGGCCGCTGCCGGGCGAGGCGCTGCTGCCGGAGGAGGAGCCGCTGGTCGCGGCCG
>DATINN010000267.1:0-8429 GCA_035474175.1 Mycobacteriales bacterium
GCGGACCGGCCGTGGTCCACGACCCGCCCGGCTTCGGCCCCTACCTGGGCGGGGCCCGGGTCCGTACGGCCGTGGGGGCCTTGCGGCGGGTGCTCCCGGTCGGCGCCCTGGCCCGCGCCCGCGGCCTCGACCCCGCCGGCCCGGAGGCGCTGGCGGCTGTGCTGGAGCGGGAACCGGCCGCGGTCGCCGCCGTCCGGACCGAGCTGGAGCGGCGGCGCGACGCCGCGGCCGCCCGGCTCGCCTTCGAGGCGGCGTCGGGGGTGCAGGCCGACCTGGAGGCGTTCGACTGGCTGGTGGCCGAGCAGAAGGTGACCGTGGCCGACCCGGCCGACCTGGACGCGTACGGATGGGAGGCCGGGGTCCTGGTCCGGCTGGGCGTCCGGGCCGGCCGGCTGTGCGAGTGGGAGCAGACCCGCCGCCGGCGGCCCGAGGCGCTGCTGGCGGCGACCCCGGCGGGGTGGCGGGCGTTCGCCGACCGGGCCGCGACCACGGCCGCGGAGCTCAGGTCAGGATGACGAGCTGGGCGGTGGCCCGGGTCATCGCCACGTAGCGGTCCACCGCGGCCGACACGCCGGTGCCGAAGGCGGCCGGGTCGACCAGCACGACGAGGTCGAACTCCAGCCCCTTGGCCAGCTCCGGCGTCAGCGACCGGATCCGGGGCGCGCCCGGGTACGCCGGGGCGCCGATCACGCAGGCGGTGCCGTCGCCGGGGGTGGCCAGCCAGTCGTCGAGGATCGGCTGCAGCTGCGCGACCGACCCGTGCCGGACCGGGACCCCGCCGGTGCGGATGGAGGTCGGCACGTTGGCGTCCGGCAGCACGGCCCGGATCACCGGCTCGGCCTCGGCCATGATCTCCGCCGGCGTCCGGTAGTTGATCGTCAGCGCGGCCAGCCTGACCCGGTCGAGCCCGACCCGGTGCAGCCGCTCGTGCCACGACTCCGCGAACCCGTGCCGGGCCTGGGCCCGGTCCCCGACGATGGTCAGGCTCCCCGACGGGCAGCGCTGCAGCACCATCTGCCACTCGGCGTCGGTCAGCTCCTGGGCCTCGTCCACCACCACGTGCGCGAACGGCCCGGCCAGCAGGTCCGGGTCCGGGGCCGGCGGCGCGTCCTCCAGCGTCCCGCGCAGGTCGTCCCCGCGCAGCATCGACATCACCAGCAGCTCGGAGTCGTCGGCCGCGACCAGCTCGTCCACCACCCGGGCGCGCTGCTCGCGTTCCGCGGCGGCCGCCGTCGCGTGCGCCTGCCGCTGCCGGGCCGCCGCCGGGTCGCCGAGCCGGCGCCGGGCCGCGTCCAGCAGCGGCAGGTCGGCCACCGTCCAGGCCCGCCCGTCCGCCCGCCGCAGCCGGCGCAGCTCCGCCGGGGACAGCCAGGGCGCGCAGTGCCGCAGGTACGCCGGCACCGACCACAGGTCGGCGACGACGTCGGCCGGGTCCAGCACCGGCCAGGCCCGCCCGAACTCGGCCTGCAGCGCCCGGTTCCGCCCCACCGACCGCCGGACCAGCTCCGGTGGGGTGTCCCCGTCGTACTGGTCGGTGAGGAGGGTGAGCAGCTCGGCCCAGACCTGCTCCCGGGCCTCGTTGTGGGGCGTGCCCGGGTCGGGCGCCGCGAACGCCTCGGCCCAGTCGACGGCGGTCAGCCGCAGGTCGGACCAGTCGACCGGGATCGTCAGCGGCGTGGTCGGCGGCTCCTCGGAGAACCGCACCGCGGTCTCCACGGCCCGGACCAGGTCCGCGGACGACTTCAGCCGGGCCACCTCCGGGTCGTCCTCGGCCCCGGCACCCGCCCCCTCCGGGACGAGGTCGCGCAGCGTGCAGGTCTGCACGCCGTCCTCGCCCAGGCTCGGCAGCACGTCCCCGACGTAGGCCAGGTAGGGCCGGCTCGGGCCGACGAACAGCACCCCGCCCTGGTGGTGCCGCAGCCGCGGGTCGGCGTAGAGGAGGTAGGCGGAGCGGTGCAGGGCGACGACGGTCTTGCCCGTGCCCGGCCCGCCGTCGACCACGAGCGCGCCGCTGGATCCGGCCCGGATGATCGCGTCCTGGTCGGCCTGGATGGTGCCGAGGACGTCGCGCATCCGGGCCGACCGGCTGCCGGCCAGGCTGGCGACGAAGGCGGACTGGTCGTCCAGCGCGGCCGCGTGCCCGGCCAGCCCGGCCGCGGTGAACACCTCGTCCCAGTAGTCGGTGACCCGCCCGAGCGTCCAGCGGTAGCGGCGCCGGCTGGACAGCCCCATCGGGTTGGCGTGCGTCGCGCCGAAGAACGGCTCGGCCGCGGGGGAGCGCCAGTCCAGCAGCAGCCGCCGCCCGGTGTCGTCGGTCAGCCCCAGCCGTCCGATGTAGACGGTGCCGCCGTCGGCGGTCACCATGTGCCCGAGGCACAGGTCCAGCCCGAAGCGGCGCAGCGTGCGCAGCCGGGAGGTCAGCCGGTGCACCTCCTGGTCCCGCTCCAGCGCGGCCTCGCCACCCCGGCCCGGCGCCCGCCGGGTGGCGTCCAGCCGGTCGGTCAGCTCGGCGATCGAGGCGGCCAGGCTCGCGGCGATGGCCGCGAAGTGCTCCTCGTCGCCGCCGATCAGGGCCGGATCGGCCTTCGCGGCCAGATGCGGCGGCAGGTCGAACGCACCGGTGCTCAGCTGGGTCACGCCACTCCTATTTCCGCAGGTCACGGGCTACGGTGGGCGAGTGTGCGCCCGCACCGGGGCCTTGCCGCAAGACCCCCCGTGCGCTATACGTTGAAGTGGGACGAGAGCCCGAAGCCGCGGTCGGGAGCGCCGGCGAGTGCCCGCGCCGGCCGGCGGCAGGTCCGTACCGGCCGGGGGACCGGGTTACCGTTGCTGGCCACGGCACCGTCCCGACACACCCCGGAGGCGCCTCGATGCCGATCGAGTCCTTTGCCCGGCACCCGCTGCTGTTCGGCCCGTCGCCGGTGCACCGGCTGGACCGGCTGACCCGGCACCTGGGCGGCGCGCAGGTGTGGGCCAAGCGGGAGGACTGCAACTCCGGCATCGCCTTCGGCGGCAACAAGACCCGCAAACTGGAATACCTCGTCGCCGACGCGCTGGCCAAGGGCTGCGACACGCTGGTGTCCATCGGCGGGGTCCAGTCCAACCACACCCGCCAGGTCGCGGCCGTCGCCGCCGCCGTCGGCCTGCGCTGCGTGCTGGTCCAGGAGTCCTGGGTCGACTGGCCCGACGCCGTGTACGACAAGGTCGGCAACATCCTGCTCAGCCGGCTCGCCGGGGCCGACGTGCGGCTGGTGCGGGCCGGGTTCGGGATCGGGTTCAAGGAGAGCTGGGAGCAGGCGCTGCAGGAGGTCACCGACCGCGGCGGCAGCCCGTACGCGATCCCGGCCGGGGCCAGCGACCACGAGCTGGGCGGTCTCGGCTTCGCCAACTGGGCCTCCGAGCTGGCTGAGCAGGAGCGGCAGCTCGGCGTCTTCTTCGACACGATCGTGGTCTGCTCGGTGACCGGCAGCACCCAGGCAGGCATGGTGGCCGGTTTCGCCGCCCTGGAGGCGGCCGGCGCCCGTCCCCGCCGCGTGCTCGGCGTGGACGGCTCGGCCAAGCCCGAGGAGACCCGGGACCAGATCGGCCGGATCGCCCAGCGCACGGCCGGGCTGATCGGCGTCGAGGGCCAGCTGACCGTCGAGCTGGACGACCGCTACCACGCCGGCGTCTACGGCATCCCCGACGAGCAGACGCTGGACGCGATGAAGCTGGCGGCCCGGACCGAGGGCATGATCACCGACCCGGTGTACGAGGGGAAGTCGATGGCGGCGCTGATCGACCTGGTCGGCCGGAAGGAGATCGCGCCCGACGCGACCGTGCTGTACGCGCACCTGGGCGGGCAGCCGGCGCTCAACGGCTACAGCGCCCTGTTCTCCTGAGCCACTCCCCGGCCCACCGACCACGGCCGTCCGGCCGGGCCGGCTGGACGGGGCCGGCTGGACGGGGTCGGCTGGACGGGGTCGGCTGGACGGGGTCGGCTGGACGGGGTCGGCTGGACCGGGTCGGCTAGATCAAGTCGGCCAGCTGGCCGAGGTCTGTGGCGGCCACGTCCCAGTCGGCCGTCGCGACCAGGTCCTGCCGCTGGCCCGGCCCGTGCTCGGCCGGGCGGGCGACGAAGCCGGTGGCCAGCCCGGCCGCCCGCGCCGCGACCAGGTCGTCGTTGTGCGCCGCCACCAGCATGACCTCCGCCGGCGGCAGGTCGAGGAACGCCGCCGCCCGCGTGTACGCCTCCGGGTGCGGCTTGTAGCGCCGGGTCACGTCCGAGCCGAGCACCACGTCCCAGGGCAGCCCGGCGTGCTTGGCCATCCGGACCAGCAGCGCGGTGTCCCCATTGGACAGTGGGCCGATCAGGTGCCGGTCCTTCAGCCGCCGCAGGCCCTCGACGCTGTCCGGCCAGGCCGGCAGCCGCTCCCAGGCGCGGTTGAGCCACTCGACCTCCGCCCCGCCCAGGTCCCAGCCGAACGCCGCCAGCGTCGCGGCCAGGTTTTCCCGGTGCAGGTCGGTGAGCCGGACGAACGGCCGCCGCCCGGCCCGGATCGGCTCCATCGACGGCTGGTAGCGCGCCCGCCACGCGTCCGCGAACGCCGCCGGATCGACCACAGTGGACAGTTCCGACACGGCCGCGGCGACCCCGGACCGCCAGTCGACCACCGTCCCGAAGGTGTCGAACAGCACCGCCTGCACCGCACGAGGGTACGACCGGGGGCCGGTTGGTGACAGGATCGGAGCATGACCGATCTCGCCGCCCGTGCCTCGGAACTCCTTCGGCTGCACCACACCGGCAGCACCCTGGTCCTGCCGACCGTCTGGGACGCCTGGTCGGCCCGGACCGTCGTGGCCGCCGGCTTCCCGGCCCTCACCATCGGCAGCCACCCGCTGGCCGACTCCCGCGGCCAGCGGGACAACGAGGGCATGACCCTGGACGACGCGCTGGACGGGATCCGGCGCATCACCGCCGCCGTCGAGGTGCCGGTGAGCGCGGACGTCGAGTCCGGCTACGACACCCCCGCGGCCGAGCTGGTCGAGCGGGTCCTCGACGCCGGCGCCGTCGGGATCAACGTCGAGGACACCGTCCACAGCCAGAAGCGGCTGCGGGACGTGCAGGAGCACGCCGACTACATCGGTGCGATCCGGGCCGCCGCCGACGCCGCCGGCGTCGAGCTGGTCATCAACGCCCGTACGGACGCCTTCATCGGCTCGACCCAGAAGTTCGACGACCCGCTGGCCGAGGCGATCCGCCGGCTCCAGGCCTGCGAGGCGGCCGGGTCCCGCTGCAGCTACCCGGTCCGGGCGCCGGACGCCGCCGCGCTGCGCACGCTGATCGCGGAGCTGGACGGCCCGGTCAACACCACCGCCCACCCGGTCAAGGGCGCGCCGGCCGGCTCGTTCGAGGAGCTGAAGGCGATCGGCGTGCAGCGGATCACCTTCGGCCCGCTGCTGCAGGCGGCGCTGACGGAGAAGGTGACCGAGCTGGTCACGCCCTGGCGCTGACCGCGGTCTCCACCAGCTCGACGACCCGCTTCTCCACCGCCGGGCTCCAGCCCGCCAGCGCGTACGACGTCGGCCAGATCTCGCCGTCGTCGAGGTTGGCCGTGTCCTGGAAGCCCAGCGTCGAGTAGCGGTAGTTGAACTTGCCGGAGTCCTGGAAGAACACGACGACCTTGCCGGCCTCGTCCGCGTACGCCGGCATGCCGTACCAGGTCTTCGGGGTCAGGCCGGGCGCGGTCGCGGTCACCGTGACGTGCACGCGCTCGGCCAGCGCGCGGTCCGCCGGCGCCATCTTGGCGATCGCGGCCAGCACGGCGTCCAGGCCGTCGGCGACCTTGGCGCCCTTCTTGCCCTCGGCGCGCAGCTCGGCCGCGCGCTCCTTCATCGCGGCGCGCTCCGCGGCACTGAATCCGTCGCTCATCTGTCCGGTTCCCTTCTTCCAGAATGCGATGACACGAGGTTAGGGCCGCCCGAACGGGGCCTGCTTCTCGATTCCTGACGTGCCGCCCCGGTACGTTGCGACATCGACGCGACTCCCTCGACCGTGGAGCGGACCTTGAGCGAGAGCAACGTCAGGCTGTACATGTCGATGTCGCTGGACGGGTTCATCGCCGGCCCCGACGACGGCCCGAAGAGCCCCATGGGCACCGGCGGCGAGCGGCTGCACAGCTGGCTGGAGGAGGAGCGGGGGGTCGGGACCCGCCCGACCGACCCGGTCAACGCCCAGGTCTTCGACGAGATGATGTCGACCGGTGCGGTGATCTGCGGCCGGCACACCTTCGAGAACGCGGGCGGCTTCGACGGCGACCACCACGACGGCGTGCCGATCTTCGTGCTGACCCGCTCGGTGCCGGACGAGCCCGCGCCGGGGCACGCGCGCTACGTCTCCGACGTCGCCGCCGCCGTCCGGGACGCGAAGGCGGCGGCGGGCGACCGGGACGTGATGCTGCACGGCGCGTCGGCGACCCAGGCGCTGCTGAAGGCCGGCCTGCTCGACCAGATGGAGCTGCACCTGGTGCCGGTGCTGCTCGGGGGCGGGCGGCGGTTGTTCGACGGAGTGCCGGCCGAGTTCGAGCTGGTCCGGGCGCTGCGCCCGGCGGCGGACGAGGACCCCGACCACCAGGTCCTGCACCTGACCTACCGGCGGCGTTAGAACCCTCGGCGGGCGGCGCGGCGGGCGTTGGCCTCGTGCCGGCGCACGGTCGCGGTGCACCGGGTCCGACCCCGGTCATCGCCGCGACCGGGGCTGCGGCCCGGGCCCGGCGGGCGTGCTGGTTACCGTCGGGGCCATGGCACGCGACCCGATCCTCGGCCGGGCCGCCGGCATCGGCCTGGGTGTCGGCGTCTACGGCGTCTCCTTCGGGGTGCTCGCGGTCGCGGCCTGGATGAGCCCGGCGCAGGCCTGCGTGATGTCGATGCTGGTCTTCACCGGGGCGTCGCAGTTCGCGTTCGTCGGCGTGCTCGCGGCCGGGGGAGGGGCGGTCGCCGCGCTGGGACCGGCGGTGATGCTGGCGCTGCGCAACGCCGCGTACGGGCTGTCGCTGGCGCCGGTGCTGCCCGGGCGGCTGCGGTTCCGGGCCGTCGCCGCGCACCTGGTGATCGACGAGACGACCGCGATGGCGCGGGCGCAGGAGTCGCCGGCCGCGTCGCGGCGGGCGTTCCTGGCCACCGGGGTGAGCGTGTGGCTGTGCTGGAACGCCGGCACGCTGCTGGGCGCGCTCCTCGGCGGCGGGCTGTCCGACCCGCGGGCGTTCGGTCTGGACGCGATGTTCCCGGCCGCGTTCCTGGCGCTGCTCGCGCCGCAGCTGCGCCGCCGGGGCGCACCGGCGGCGGCCGCGGCGGGTGCGGTGCTCGCGCTGGTCCTCCTCCCGTACGCGCCCACGGGCGTCCCGGTGATCGCCGCTCTCGCCGGCGTGCTCCCCGGCCTCCTCCTCGCCGGCGCGGTCCGCACACCGGATCCGCCTCCCGGGTCCGGTCCGTCCGGCGGTCCGGCCCGATCCCCCGGTGGCTCGGGTCGGTCCGGCGGTCCGGCCCGGTCGCCCGGCGGCTTCGACCGCGCCGGTTGGCCGGGCGCGGCCGGCGGGCCCGGGGAGGCCTGCCAGGCCGGCGAGGGCGGGTCGGGATCGGAGGTGCGGGCGTGAGCTGGACGGTGCTGCTGGCGCTGTGCGCCGCCTCCTACGCGCTGAAGGCGGTCGGGCCGGTGCTCGCGGGCGGGCGCGAGCTCGGCCCGCAGGTCCGCCAGGTCCTCGACCTCGTCGCGGTCCCGCTGCTGGCGGCCCTGATCCTGGTCCAGACGCTCGACGGCGGCCACCGCCTCGTCGCCGACGCGCGGCTCCCCGCGCTCGGGGTCGCCGCGCTGCTGGTCTGGCGCCGCGCGCCGTTCCTCGTCGTCGTGCTCGCCGCGGCGGCGACCGCGGCGCTGCTGCGCGCCGTCGCCTAGCGGCGGGCGCGCGCGGACTCGCGGTCGTTGTAGCGGTCGAGCGCGCGGGCCAGCTCGGCCTTGCTCATCTTCGAGCGGCCCTCGATCCCCGCCCGCTTCGCCTGGTCGTACAGCGCGGCCTTGGACTTGCTCGCGTCGACCCCGCCGTACGTTGCGCGCGGACGGTCGCGCGCGGCGCGGCCCGACTGGCGCGACTGCGGGTCCGACGGGCCCTTGCGGTCCTTGAGCTCCCAGTGGTCGCCCACCTTCTCGGCGACGTGCTTGACCGCGGCGAACGCCGTCCGGTGGGCGCGCTCCTCGCTGTCGTACTGCTCATGGGCGCTGTCGAGCGTCTCGGCGTAGGTCCGCTGCACCTTCTCCGGCGAGCGCGCGATCGTGCCCGGGAGGTCCTCCTTGCTGGTCGGCATGCCCTCCGCCTACCCGGCGGAGGGCGGCGGCTACGCGGCGTAGCGTTCGGCGGCTTTCGCCCGGCGCTTGGCGGCCTCGACCTCGCGGTCCT
>DATINN010000268.1:0-11051 GCA_035474175.1 Mycobacteriales bacterium
CGACGGCGAGGCGCCGAGAAGCTTTTCGTACCAGGCCTTTGCGGTCGCGTAGTCGCTGACGGGGATGCCGGCGAAGAGATCGGCTGCCATGGCGGGATGTTACGGCGTTGTCGCCCGGCGGCGGGCCCGGAACGCGGCCACCCGGGTCCGGTTCTGGCAGGTGACCGAGCAGAACCGGCGGTGCCCGGCGGGCGACGCGTCCACGTACACGTCGGCGCACTGGCGGTCGGCACACACGCCCACCCGGTCCGGGTGCGCGGCCAGGTGCTCGCGCAGCGCCAACGCCGCGGCGGCGAGCAGCTCGTCACCCGGCTCGGGGACGTACCAGTCCGCGACGAGGACGCCGTCCTCCAGCCCGATCGAGGGGCGTACCGCCGTCTCGGACAGCAGCGCGCCCACCAGGCGGGCACGCTCGGCGCCGTCCGCCGCGGCGAAGACGGCGTGCAGCCGGTCGGCGACCCGGGTCCGGGCCGGGTCCGACCCGGGCGCCTGCCGGTGCCCGGCTTCGCGCGGCCGGGTGCCCCAGTCGTTCACCAGCGTGACCAGGTCGGCCAGGTCGAGGGCGTGCACGTCCCCACTGTAACGCCTTGCCAAGCCTGATCGCGTCACCGTAACGTCCTGCCTATGGAGAGCGCGTTACGAGCCACCCGCCGGGACTGGGTCGGGCTCGCCGTCCTGGTCCTGCCCTGCTTCCTGGTCTCGATGGACGGCAACGTGCTCAACCTGGCCGTGCCCAGGATCGTCGCCGACCTGCGCCCGAGCGGCGCGCAGCTGCTCTGGATCGTCGACGGCTACGTCTTCCTCGTCGCCGGCGCGCTGCTGGCCATGGGCGCGGTCGGCGACCGGATCGGCCGGCGGCGGTTGCTGCTGATCGGGGTGACCGTGTTCGCGGCGGCCTCGCTGGGAGCGGCGTTCGCGCGGACGGCGGCCGAGCTGATCGCCGCGCGGGTGCTCATGGGGCTGGCCGGGGCGTCGCTGATGCCCTCGACGCTGGCGCTGATCCGCGGCATGTTCGCCGACCGCCGGCAGCGCACGGCCGCCCTCGGCGTGTGGAGCGCGAGCTTCTCCCTGGGCGGCCTGCTCGGGCCGGTGCTCGGCGGGGCGCTGCTGACCCGGTTCTGGTGGGGGTCGGTGTTCCTGGTCGCGCCGCCGGTGACGGCGCTGCTGCTGGCGCTGGGACCGCGGGTGCTGCCGGAGTTCCGCGACCCGGCGGCGGGCGGGTTCGACCTGCTCGGCGCCGCGCAGAGCCTGCTGGCCGTGCTCGCCGTCGTCTTCGCGATCAAGCGGGCGGCGGCGGGCGGGAGCCTCCTGCAGCCCGCGGCCGTCGTCGGCGTCCTGCTCGGCGCGGCCTTCGTCCGCCGCCAGCGCCGGGCGGTCCGGCCGATGATCGACCCGTCCCTGTTCCGCGGTCCGGGCGTGCGGGTGGCGCTGGTCAGCGCGTCCGTCGCGTTCTTCGCCCTGTACGGGACGCAGGTCGCGGGCGCCCAGTATCTGCAGTGGGTGCTGGGGCTCAGCCCGCTGGCGGCCGGGCTGTGGACGGTCCCGGGCACGCTGGCCTACCTGGCCGGCACCGCGATCGGGCCGGCCGCGGTGTCCCGGTTCGCGCGGACGACGGTGATCAGGGCCGGCCTGCTCGCCTGCGCCGCCGGCTGCGGCCTGCTCGCCTTCCACTCCCTCGCCTTCATCGTGCTCGGCGGGATGGTCTTCGGCGTCGGCCTCGCCCCGGTGTACGCGCTGTCCACCGACCTGATCGTGTCGGCCGCGCGGCCGGAGCAGGCCGGCACCGCGGGCGCCGTCGGCGAGACCAGCGCCGAGCTCGGCGGCGCGCTCGGGATCGCGCTGCTCGGCTCGCTCGGCGTCGCCGTCTACGGCCGCTCGTACGGCGGTGCGATCGACCGGGTCGCGTTCGAGCACGCCTTCGAGGCGATCACCGGAGCGGCCGCCGCCGTCCTGCTGGCCGCCCTGCTCCTGACCCGAACCCGCCCGGCAGCGGGCTGAGCCGCGCCTCAGCGCCGCCAGAGGTCGTACGGGCTGCGCCCGGGCCGGAAGCCGTGCGCCTCGGCCATCGCGGCCGCCTCCGGGAACCCGTGCGCGACCAGGTCGGGCTGGTGCGCGTCGCTGCCGAACGACACCGCGCCGCCGCCCTCGTCGCGCCACCAGCCCAGGATCGTCGCGTCCAGCGGCAGCCGGGTGTTGATCTCCAGCACCCGGCCAGAGCGGGCCGTCGCCCGCAGCGCCTCCCGGAACTCCGCCTCGAACCGCGCCGGTGCGAAGCCGCCGCCGGGCCAGGACCGCACCGGGTAGTCGATGTGGGCCAGCACCTCGAAGTCGTCGCTGCCGCCGACCAGCCGCACGACCTCGGCCAGGTAGGACCGGAGCACCTCGGCCGGGTCCCGGTGCGAGAAGAGTCCGGGCGGCTCCGCGAACCCGTCCCGGTCCGGCAGGCAGTGCAGCGAGCCGAGCACCCGGTCGAACCGGCCGGCGCCGAGCACCCGGGCGCAGGCGGCGGCGTGCCAGTGGGGCTCGCCCAGCTCCAGCCCGCTGAGGATGCGCAGGTCCGGGAACCGGTGGCGACAGCGCTCGATCGCCGCCAGGTAGCCGGTCGCGTCGAAGGCCGGCGGCGTCAGGATCCCGTCCGTCGCGACCGCGAGGAGGTGGGGATCGCCGTCCGGCTCCACCGGCCAGACGGTGTGGTCGACGTGCTCGGTGAACGCGATCGCCGGCAGCCCGAGCTGCACCGCCCGCGCGCACGCGCCCTCCATCGACCCCAGCGGCGCGTCCCACGACCACTCGCTGTGCACATGCCCGTCCGCCGGCACGGCTAGCAGCAGGTGTTCCATCGTCAGTGCACCAGCCAGACGCGCCACATGGCGGCGGGGTCGGAGAGCGGGTCGCCGTGCACCAGGGAGAAGTCGGCCGGCCCGCCCTCCCGCAGCACGCCGGCGTCGGGCTCGCCGAGCAGCGTGCCGCCGTTGCGGGTGGCCGCGGCCAGCGCCTGCCACGGCTCCAGCCCGGCGGTCACGAGGCACTCGATCTCCCAGGCGAGCTGGTTGGCGCGCGTGGACCCGCCGCCGAAGTCGGTGCCCGCGGCGATCAGCACGCCCGCGTCCCGGGCCAGCCGCAGGCTGTCGTGCGCCCGCTCCCGGCGCTCGCCCACCGACGCCGTGTCCAGGAACCGCGGGATCGCCGTCGTCCGCGCGAACGTCCGCCACGACTCGATCACCGACAGCGTCGACACCAGCGCGACCCCGTTCGCCGCCATCGCCCGGGCCGCGTCCGCGTCGAGCACGAAGCCGTGCTCCAGCGAGTCGACGCCGGCCTCGGCGCCGACCCGCGCCCCCGGCGCCATCCCGGAGTGGGCGGCGACCTTGGCCCCGCGCCCGTGCGCCAGCTCCACCACCGCCCGCACCTCGGCCACGGTGAACGGGGAGACCTCGCGGTCCGGCCCGTCCAGGTAGAGCTTGACCAGGTCGGCGCCGTCGTCGAGCTGTCCGGTCACGGCCGCCAGCAGGTCCGCGCCGTGGTCGACCTCGACACCGAGCCCGCCCGGCAGCCCGCCGGTGCGCACGATCCAGGTCCCGGCCGCCCGCACGTACGGGTATTCCCGGTGGCCCGCCCACCGGTCCCGGACCCCGAGCGCCAGCGCCCGGGTGCGGCCGTCGACCGGGTCCACCCCGGCCGGCGAGCCCACGTCCCGGGCCCAGCGCACCCCGGCCTGGCGGAGCAGGGTCGCGTTGTGCTCGGCTGCGGCGACCATCCGGTCCGGGCTGTCGTAGCCGCGGTCGATCCAGTGCGCCCCGCCCGGCATGGTGAGGTGGCTGTGGCTGTCGACCATGCCGGGCACGATCGTGCTGCCGGAGGCGGCGACCACGGTCGCGTCCGGACCCGGGTCGGGCGCGGCGCCGTCGGGCCCGAGCCAGCGGATCCGGTCGTCCTCGACCAGCACGCTCACCCCGGGCCGCAGCTCCGGCCCGGTGCCGTCCGCCAACGCCGCATCCCGATACAGGGTCGCCACCACGCCGACACTCTGGCACGCCCGGGCGACGGCACGCCCGCGGCCCGGCACGCCGGTGGGACGGCCTGCCGGCCGTGTCACCGTGGTAGTTTTCCTGACCACCGCTGGAGAAACTGGTGCCCGACCGACGGAGTGACGGATGGGTCAACCGAACGCCGCGTCCCCCCGGCCGGACGCACGCCCGGTGGCGCCGGAGCCCGCCGGGATGGCCGGCCGGATGCTGGCCCTCGCGACCGGCGGGTTCCTGATCAACTTCTGGGCCTGGGCGCTGATCAGCCCGCTCGGCGCGGCGTACCGGGACGAGCTCGGGCTCAGCGCCTTCCAGCAGGCCCTGCTCGTGGCCGTGCCGGTGGTGGTCGGTTCGCTCGGCCGGATCCCGGTCGGCGCCCTGACCGACCGCTTCGGCGCGCGGGTGCTGTTCCCGGCCGTGAGCGTCCTGACGATCGTGCCGGTGCTGTTCGTCGGCCTGGTCGCCGACTCGTACGCGCTGCTTCTCGTCGGCGGGTTCTTCCTCGGGCTGGGCGGCACCACGTTCGCCGTCGGGGTGCCGCTGGTGAACGCCTGGTTCCCGCCGCAGCGGCGCGGCCTCGCGCTGGGCATCTTCGGGGTCGGCATGGGCGGCACGGCCATCTCCGCGTTCACCACCGTCCGGCTCGCCGACGCGTACGGGCGGGCGACCCCGTTCGTCATCGTCGCGATCGCGCTGGCCGGCTACGCCGCGCTCGCCGCGCTGTGGCTGCGGGACGCGCCCGGCCGGACCAGCCCGGCGGGCTCGTTCCTGCGCCGGACCTGGGAGACCGCGACCCTGCCCGCGACCGTCCAGCTGTCGCTGCTGTACGCGGTGGGCTTCGGCGGCTTCGTCGCGTTCAGCGTCTACCTGCCGACCTACCTGCGCAACGCGTACGGGCTGAGCGAGAACGACGCCGCCCTGCGGACGGCCGGCTTCGTGCTGCTGGCCGTGGCCATGCGGCCGGTCGGCGGCTGGCTGTCCGACCGGCTGCACCCGGTGCCGGTGCTGACCGTGTGCTTCGCCGCGGCGGCCGCGCTGGCCGCGCTGGCAGCCGCCGAGCTGGAGCTGCTGCCGGCCGGCACGGTCGCGTTCCTCGGCCTGGCCGCCACCCTGGGTGCGGCCTCGGGCGCCTGCTTCGCGCTGGTGGCGAAGCTGGCCCCGGCCCAGAAGGTCGGCGCGGTCACCGGCATCGTCGGCGCCGCCGGCGGCCTCGGCGGGTTCGTCCCGCCGCTGGTGATGGGCGTGATCTACGGCCGCTACGGCGACTACACCCTCGGGCTGGTCCTGCTGGCCGTCGTCGCCCTGGGCACGGCCGCGTTCACCTGGTGGCCGGTGCGGCGCTCGGCCCGGGCGTCGTGACGCCCCCCGGCGCGGCGGAGCCGCCCGGCGCGGCCACTGAGCCGCCCGGCCCGGCCGCTGAGCCGCCCGGTCCGGCCGCTGAGCCGCCCGGTCCGGCCACTGAGCCGCCCGGCGCGGCCGAGCCGCCCGCCGACGGTGGGCCCGGACCTGACTCCTGCGAGCAGCATGACGAGAGGACCGCCTCGTGACGACCCGGTCGGACCGCCCCGCAGTGGACCTGCCGCCCAGCCCCGGCCTCGACGACCAGGTCACCGAGGCGCTGCTGCGGACCCGCCGCTTCTTCCGGGCCAAGGAGGTCTCCGGCGACCTGCGCACGCTGCACCAGATCGGCGGCCGGGACGCGGACAGCTTCTACCGGGACCGGTGGAGCCACGACAAGGTGGTGCGCTCCACCCACGGGGTCAACTGCACCGGGTCGTGCTCGTGGAAGGTGTACGTCAAGGACGGGATCATCACCTGGGAGGCCCAGCAGACCGACTACCCGTCCGTCGGCCCCGACCGCCCCGAGTACGAGCCCCGCGGCTGCCCCCGCGGGGCCGCGTTCTCCTGGTACACCTACTCCCCGACCCGCGTCCGCTACCCGTACGTGCGGGGCACGCTGCTGCAGATGTACCGGGAGGCCCGGGCGCGCACCGGCGACCCGGTGCAGGCCTGGGCCGACATCGTGACCGACCCGGAGCGGTCCCGCGCCTACAAGGCCGCCCGCGGCAAGGGCGGCCTGGTCCGGGCGAGCTGGGACGAGGCCGTGGAGATGGTGGCCGCCGCGCACGTGCACACCATCAAGGCGCACGGCCCGGACCGGATCGCCGGCTTCTCCCCGATCCCGGCCATGTCGATGGTCTCGCACGCCGCCGGCTCGCGGTTCTACTCGCTCATCGGCGGGGCGATGCTCTCCTTCTACGACTGGTACGCCGACCTGCCGGTCGCCTCGCCCCAGGTCTTCGGCGACCAGACCGACGTGCCGGAGTCCGGGGACTGGTGGGACGCCGGCTACCTGATCATGTGGGGCTCGAACGTCCCGGTGACCCGGACGCCGGACGCGCACTGGATGACCGAGGCCCGCTACCGCGGGCAGAAGGTCGTCGTCGTCTCCCCCGACTACGCCGACAACACCAAGTTCGCCGACGAGTGGCTGGCCGCCGCGCCCGGCACCGACGGCGCGCTGGCCATGGCGATGGGGCACGTCGTGCTCACCGAGTTCTTCCGGGACCGGGACACGCCGTACTTCACCGACTACGTCAAGCGCTACACCGACCTGCCGTTCCTGGTCACGCTGGAAGCACGCGGGGACGCCTACGTGCCCGGCAAGTTCCTCACCGCCGCCGACCTCACCGACACGGACCTCACCGACACGGACCTCACCGGCACCGACGCCGGTCCCGCGGCCGGGGGCGAGCACGCCGACTTCAAGACCGTGCTGCTGGACTCGGCCACCGGCGAGCCGGTCGTGCCCAACGGGTCGCTCGGCTTCCGCTTCGGCCCGGAGGGGGCCGGGCGGTGGAACCTCGACCTCGGCCAGGTCGACCCGCTGCTCAGCACGTACGGCTCCGAGGGCGCGGAGGCGGTCGCGCTGGAGCTGCCCCGCTTCGACGCCCCCGACGGCTCCGCGGACGTCGTGCACCGCGGCGTGCCGGCCCGCCGGGTCGGCGGTCACCTCGTCACCACCGTGTTCGACCTGCTGCTGGCCACCTACGGCGTCGGCCGCGACGGCCTGCCCGGGGTCTGGCCCACCGGGTACGACGACGCCTCCCAGCCCTGCACCCCGGCCTGGCAGGAGGGCATCACCGGGGTGCCGGCGGCGAAGGCGGAGCGGATCGGGCGGGAGTTCGCCGCCAACGCCGAGGAGTCCCGGGGTCGGTCGATGATCCTCATGGGCGCCGGCACCAACCACTGGTTCCACTCCGACACCATCTACCGGGCGTTCCTGACCCTGACCACGCTGACCGGCTGCCAGGGGGTGAACGGCGGCGGCTGGGCCCACTACGTCGGGCAGGAGAAGGTCCGCCCGATCACCGGCTACACCCAGCTCGCCAACGCGCTGGACTGGTCCCGGCCGCCCCGGCACATGATCCAGACCGCGTACTGGTACCTGCACACCGACCAGTTCCGCTACGACGGTTTCGGCGCGGACACGCTGTCCTCGGCCACCGGCGGCGGGCGGTTCGCCGGGCGGTCCACCGCCGACGTGCTGGCGGCCTCGGCCCGGATGGGCTGGATGCCGTCCTACCCGACCTTCGACCGCAGCTCGCTGCAGCTGGCCGACGACGCCGAGGCGGCCGGCGTACCGGTGGCCGAGTACGTCCCCCGCGAGCTCACGGCCGGCCGGCTGCGCTTCGCCGGCGAGGACCCGGACGCACCGGAGAACTTCCCCCGGATCCTCACCGTGTGGCGGGCCAACCTGCTCGGCAGCTCCGGCAAGGGCAACGAGTATTTCCTCAAGCACCTGCTCGGCACCGACTCCTCGCTGCGCGCCACCGAGGCCCCGCCCGAGGCCCGGCCCCGGGACGTGGTCTGGCACGAGCAGGCCCCCACCGGGAAGCTCGACCTGCTGCTGTCCCTGGACTTCCGGATGACCAGCACCACGATGTTCTCCGACATCGTGCTGCCCGCCGCCACCTGGTACGAGAAGCACGACCTCAACACCACCGACATGCACCCGTTCGTCAACTCGTTCAACCCGGCGATCTCGCCGCCGTGGCAGACCCGCACCGACTTCGACATCTTCGCCACCATCGGCAAGGCCTTCAGCGCGCTGGCCACCACCCACCTCGGCGTACGCCGGGACGTCGTCGCGGTGCCGCTGACCCACGACACCCCGGACGAGCTCGCCACCCCGCACGGGCGGGTCCGGGACTGGAAGGCCGGGGAGTGCGAGCCGGTGCCGGGCCGGACCATGCCCAAGCTGGTGGTGGTCGAGCGGGACTACGGCGCGGTCGCGGCCAAGATGGGCGCGCTCGGCCCGCTCCTGGACGACCTCGGCGCCACGACCAAGGGCGTGACGTTCCGGGTCGAGCGGGAGATCGACTACCTGCGGCACAAGAACGGGACGGTGCGCGGCGGGGTGGCCGACGGCCGGCCGTCGCTGCACCGGGACGTGCACGCGTGCGAGGCGATCCTGGCCCTGTCCGGCACCACGAACGGCCACCTGGCCGTCCAGGGCTTCCACACCCTGGAGGCCCGCACCGGCACGACGCTGGCCGACCTCGCCGCCGAGCACTAGGGCAAGCAGGTCACCTTCGCCGACACCCAGGCCGCCCCGGTCACCGTCATCACCTCGCCGGAGTGGTCGGGCAGCGAGACCGGCGGCCGCCGCTACTCGCCCTTCACCATCAACGTCGAGCGGCTCAAGCCCTGGCACACCCTGACCGGCCGGCAGCACTTCTTCCTCGACCACGACTGGATGACCGAGCTGGGGGAAAACCTGCCGGTGTTCCGGCCGCCGCTGAACATGACCGCGCTGTTCGGCGAGCCCCAGGTCGGGGACAGCGGCGAGCTCGGGATCACCGTGCGCTACCTCACCCCGCACAACAAGTGGTCCATCCACTCCGAATACCAGGACAACCTGCTGATGCTCAGCCTGTCCCGCGGCGGGCCGACGATCTGGATGAGCCAGCAGGACGCCGCGCGGGTCGGCGTGCACGACAACGACTGGATCGAGGCGGTCAACCGCAACGGCGTCGTCGTCGCCCGGGCCATCGTGTCGCACCGGATGCCACCGGGCACGGTCTTCATGTATCACGCCCAGGACCGGCTGATCGACGTGCCGAGGTCGGAGACCTCCGGCCGGCGCGGCGGTGTGCACAACTCGCTGACCCGCCTGCTGATGAAGCCCAGCCACCTCATCGGCGGCTACGCCCAGCTGTCGTTCGCGTTCAACTACCTCGGGCCGACCGGCAACCAGCGCGACGAGGTCACCGTGATCCGCCGCCGCTCCCAGGAGGTGCAGTACTGATGCGCGTCATGGCGCAGATGTCGATGGTGATGAACCTCGACAAGTGCATCGGCTGCCACACCTGCTCGGTCACCTGCAAGCAGGCGTGGACCAACCGCACCGGCGTGGAGTACGTCTGGTTCAACAACGTCGAGACCCGGCCCGGCCAGGGCTACCCCCGCACGTACGAGGACCAGGACCGCTGGCAGGGCGGCTGGACGCTGACCAAGGGGGGCCGGCTGCGGCTGCGGGCCGGCGGCCGGCTGAAGAACCTGCTGACCATCTTCTCCAGCCCCAAGCTGCCCTCGATCGGCGAGTACTACGAGCCCTGGACCTACGACTACGAGACCCTGACCACCGCCCCGGCCCAGGAACACACGCCGGTCGCACGCCCGAAGTCGCTGATCAGCGGCCAGGACATGAAGATCTCCTGGTCGGCGAACTGGGACGACGACCTCGGCGGAGCCCCCGAGCTCGCCTCCGCGGACCCCGTCCTGGCGAAGATCTCCGACAAGGTGAAGCTCGAGTTCGAGCAGACGTTCATGTTCTACCTGCCCCGCATCTGCGAGCACTGCCTCAACCCGTCGTGCGCCGCGTCCTGCCCGTCGGGCGCGATCTACAAGCGTTCCGAGGACGGCATCGTCCTGGTCGACCAGGACCGGTGCCGGGGCTGGCGCAAGTGCGTCACCGGCTGCCCGTACAAGAAGGTCTACTTCAACCACCGCACCGGCAAGGCCGAGAAGTGCACGTTCTGCTTCCCGCGGATCGAGGTCGGGCTGCCGACGGTGTGCTCGGAGACCTGCGTCGGGCGGCTGCGCTACATCGGCCTGGTCCTCTACGACGCCGACAAGGTCCTCGACGCCGCCTCCGTCGAGGACGAGCACGACCTCCTCGCGGCCCAGCGCTCGGTGTTCCTGGACCCCAACGACCCGGACGTGGTGCGCGCGGCCGAGGCCGCCGGCATCCCCCGGGACTGGATCGACGCGGCCCAGCGCTCGCCGATCTGGGCGCTGATCAACCGCTTCGAGGTCGCGCTGCCGCTGCACCCGGAATACCGCACGATGCCGATGGTCTGGTACATCCCGCCGCTGTCGCCGGTCGTGGACGTCGTCCGCGACACCGGCGTCGACGCCGAGGACCGGGGCAACCTCTTCGCGGCCATCGACACGCTGCGCATCCCGGTCGAATACCTGGCCGAGCTGTTCAGCGCCGGGGACCCCGCGCCGGTCACCGCGGTGCTCAGGCGGCTGGCCGCGATGCGCTCGTACATGCGGGACATCAACATGGGGCGGGACCCCGACGAGTCGATCCCGGCCGCGGTCGGCATGCGCGGCGAGGACGTGTACGACATGTACCGGCTGCTGGCGCTGGCGAAGTACGACGAGCGCTACGTCGTGCCCACCGCCCACGCCGAGCAGGCGCACAACCTGGAGGAGCTCGCCACCGAGTGCAGCCTGGACTACGACGGCGGGCCGGGCATGGGCGGCTCCGGGCCCTTCGGCGAGGGCTCCGGGGGCACCACCCCGATCGCGGTGGAGAACTTCCACATGCTCAAGGAACGCCAGACCACCGACAGCATCACCGACCCCGCGGACAAGGCGCGGCGGGTCAACCTGCTCAACTGGGACGGTCAGGGCGCACCCGAGGGACTCTTCCCGCCGCGCGGTTCTGATCGGGCGGCGGAGCGCGGTCCGGGTCGGGCGGCGGCGGAGCGCGGTCCGGGTCGGGCGACTGCG
>DATINN010000269.1:0-7412 GCA_035474175.1 Mycobacteriales bacterium
CCAACGCCAGCGGCCTGTCCACCCGGCACCTGACCCGGGCCCTGGACGCGTCGCTGGCCCGGCTCGGGCTCGATCACGTCGACCTCTACCAGGTGCACGCGTACGACGCGCTGACGCCGCTGGAGGAGACGCTGCGGACGCTGGACGGGTTCATCCGGGCCGGCAAGATCGGCTACTACGGGCTGTCCAACTTCACCGGCTGGCAGCTGACCAAGGCCGTGCAGCTGGCCCGGGCGATGGGGCTGGCCCAGCCGGTCACCCTGCAGCCGCAATACAGCCTGATCGTGCGCGAGATCGAGTGGGAGATCGTGCCGGCCGTGCTCGACGCCGGGATGGGCATGCTGCCGTGGAGCCCGCTCGGCGGCGGCTGGCTGTCCGGGAAATACCGGCGGGACCAGCGGCCGACCGGTGACACCCGGCTCGGCGACGACCCCGACCGCGGCATGGAGGCCTACGACCGGCGCGGCTCCGAGCGGACCTGGCGGATCGTCGACGCCGTGCAGAAGGTGGCCGAGAGCCGCGGCGTCTCGATGGCCGAGGTCGCGCTGGCCTGGGTCACCGACCGGCCCGGCGTGACCTCGACCATCCTCGGCGCCCGCACCACCGAGCAGCTGCGCACCAACCTCAGCGCCGCCGGCCTGCACCTGACCGACGCCGAGAACGCGGCCCTGGACGCAGCCAGCGACCCCGGCGCCACCGACTACCCGTACGGCGAGCTCGGCGTGGACCAGCGCTCACGGACGCTGTAGCCCGCTCGGCACGCGGCGAGCAGACATCGACCGACCTCCGGGGCACGCTCGGTTGCGAGCGTTGCCGCCGCACGACAACTTCCCGGCGGCCAGGACTCCGCCCCGGAGTCCTGGCCGTTCTCGCGCGTGTGGGTCTGGTCGTTCGAACGTGTGTTCGATAGGGTCCCGGCATGGCGGGCGGGCCGACCATCTTGCATGCCGACCTCGACGCGTTCTACGCGTCGGTCGAGCAGCTGCTGGATCCCGCCCTGCGCGGGCGGCCGATCGCCGTCGGCGGCGGGCCCCGGGGCGGCGTCGTGCTGGCCGCGTCGTACGAGGCCAAGGCGTTCGGGGTGCACGGCGGGATGGGCGGGATGCAGGCGCGGGCCCGCTGCCCGGGCCTGCTGTTCGTCCGCGGCCACTTCTCCGAGTACCAGCGGCTGGCCGACGACGTCATGGACATCCTCAAGGCCGTGACGCCGGTGGTGGAGCGGATCTCGATCGACGAGGCGTTCCTGGACGTGTCCGGCTCGACCCACCTGTTCGGGTCGCCGGCGGAGATCGGCGCCCGGCTGCGGGCCCGGGTCCGGCGCGAGGTCGGGCTGCCGATCTCCATCGGCGCGGCCCGGACCAAGCACCTGGCCAAGGTGGCGTCCCAGGTCGCGAAGCCGGACAACCTCGTGGTGGTCGAGCCCGCCGACGAGCGCGCCTTCCTCGACCCGCTGCCGGTGACGCTGATGTGGGGCGTCGGGCCGGTCGCGCAGCGCAAGCTGGCCGAGCGCGGCATCCACACCATTGGCGAGCTGTCGCGCACGCCGTCACGGGCGCTGGAGTCGCTGCTCGGTGACGCCGCCGGCGGCAAGCTGGCGGCGCTGTCGGTCAACGAGGACCCGCGCCGGCTGGCCACCTCCGGGCGGGCCAAGTCGGTCGGCGCGCAGTCGGCGCTCGGGCGCCGGACGCCGACCCCGGAGCTGGTCCGGGAGGTGCTGTCGCACCTGGCCGACCGGGTCGCCGGGCGGCTGCGGGCCAAGCACCGGGGCGGGCGGACGGTGACGGTGCGGGTCCGGTTCGCCGGGATGCGGGCGGTGACGCGGTCGGTGACGCTGGCCGGCCCGATCGCGGCCACGCTGACCCTGACCGAGGTGGCCGAGCAGCTGGCCTGGCAGGCGATCCGCGACCAGGGGACGGCGGTGGAGATCAGCCTGCTCGCGATCTCCGTCTCCAACCTCGCCGTGCAGCACGCGATCCAGCTGGAGCTGCCGCTGCCGCCGGACGACCCGCGCCGCCCGGGCTCGGTGACCGGCTCGGCCCGGTGGGCGCTCGACACCTCGATCGACGCGGTCCGCACCCGCTTCGGCCGGTCCGCCGTCGGCTACCTGCCGGCCCGGGCCCGGCTGGCATCGGTGCCGGACGAGTTCCGCGAGCTGGCCGAGCACGACCGCTGAGGTGCGACACTCGGCCCGTGCCCGAAGAGGACCCCGCCTGCGCCGCCGCCCACACCGACCTGCCCGACGCCGACCTTCCCGACGCCGACGCCGACGCCGACGCGATCGCCCACGGCCGCGCGCCCGCCCCGGTCGACGGGCGGACGCTGATCGCGGTGTTCGCCTCGCCGGTCGCGCGGCACCTGCTGCACTTCGCCCGGGACGCCGGCTTCCGGACCGTGCTGGTCGAGCCGGAACCGGGCCGGGTGGGGGAGCGCGACCGGGCGGTGGCGCAGACCGTGCTGACCGCTGCCGACCCGGCCGTCCTGCATGGCGACGCCGACGTCGTGGTGACCGACCACCACCGCGCCGAGCTGGGCGAGATGCTGCGCGACGCGCTGGCCGGCGGCCCGCGCTGGATCGGCGTGATGGGCAACGCGCGCCACGCCGGACCGCACGTGGAGGCGCTGACCGCGCTGGGCGTGCCGGCGGCCGACATCGAGCGCGTGCACCGGCCGATCGGCCTGAACATCGGCTCGCGGACGCCGCCGGAGATCGCCGTCTCCACGCTGGCCGGCCTGCTCGCCGACCGCAACGACCGCCCCGGCGGGTTCGATTTCCCCTCGACCCCCTGAGCCGGCCCGCGCCGCGCGACCTCCGGCCCGCGCCGCGCGACCTCCGGCCCGCGGCGCGCGACCTCCGCCCTGCGGCGCGCGACCTCCGGCCCCGAGCCCGGGCCGGGCGCCTTCCCGCCGGCCCGTCAGGGGAGGGGGGCGGCGAAGGTGGTGCGCTGGCGGGCGCGCCAGCCGCCCGGCGTGTAGTAGCGCGCGCTCCAGCTGTCGTCCTCGGCCAGCACGCCGGTGGACCCGGCCGCACCCGCCGCCGCCCAGTCCCGGAAGACGAAGTGCATGAACAGCCGCTGATACTCGGTGAGGTAGATGTCCGCGACCCGCCGCGCCGCCGCGTCGCCGGCCGGCGTCCCCGTGCCCCGGACGACGACCGTGTTCTCCTCGTTGTCGCTCGTGGAGTTGTCGGAGTAGTTGGCCGACCCGGTGAACGTGACCGGCGCGGCCGTCAGCGGGTCGACCAGGATGATCTTGGTGTGGATGAACTTCACCCAGCTGTTGAAGCTCGTCAGGTGCTCCGCCGCCCACTGCTCGAACGTCACCCGGTGCAGGTAGTCCCCCCACGACACCCGTACGTCCGGGTCGGTGGCGGGCAGCGGCGGCTCGGCCTTCTGGTCCAGCAGCACCGTCCGCACCACGGCCCGGTCCACCTCCAGCCGCTCCCGGAACACCTTGTTCAGCCCGAACGCCCCGGTGACGTGCGCGCTGGAGACGGCCCCGTCCATCGCGTCCCCGTACGCGGACAGCAGCGTGCTGCGCGTCGACCGGGGCGAGAACACCGTGCTCAGCCCGGGCGCGGTGACGTCGACCGGGTTCTCGGCCTCGGTCCACAGCCGCAGGGCCGCGGTCGTGTTCTGCTGGTCGGCGAGCCGGGTCCAGTAGTCCAGGAAGCGCCCGGCCACGGCCGGGTCGCCGACGAGGTGGCCGACGTTGAGGTGCCCGAAGACGGCGCCCTGGGTCAGGTTGGTCGACCCGGTCCAGACCGCGACCGGCGCCCCGTCGTGCGTCAGCACCAGGAACTTGTTGTGCTGCAGCGCGCCCCGGTTCGCCGCCGTACGCCAGATCACCGCGGCGTCGAGCCCGGCCGCGGTGACCGCGGCCCGGTTGTCCTCGGCCGTGGTGTCCTTGTCGTCGCCGCCGGCCGGGTCCTTGTCCCGCCCGTGCACGACCAGCGACACGTCGGCGCCCGCGGTCGCGGCCGCGGCCAGGGCCCGCAGCCCGGTCGCCCAGGTGAACTCGTAGAACGCGCCGCGCAGCCCCCAGCCCGGCCCGCTGGCCCGCCCGACGAACCGGGTGAACGCCTCGCCCAGCCCGCGCGACAGCCAGGCGAACGCCGGGTGGTCCTCGCCCGCCCCCACCGGCGGCGTGTACGTCCCGAACCGCTTCACGTACGCCTGCGACCCGGCCACCCCGCGGTTGAACCAGATCCCGTGCGTGCCGTCGTCCTCGGCCTCGGTGCGGACGTCGACGCTCACGTCGGCCAGCGGCGCCAGCGCGCCCGGGGCGCCGCCCCAGGCCACCACCCGGTAGGTGTAGTCGTGCTCGGGCTTGGCCGTGTAGTCGCCCCACTGGAAGCCCTGCAGCGGGTGGTCCCGCAGCGAGAAGTCCATGCCCGGCCCCGGGTGCGGCACGACGCTGGGGAACGTCTTCAGCCCGCGCAGCCAGTACGCCTCGTCCTCGGTGCGGTCGGTCCGGTGGATCCCGAAGCCCAAGCAGCCGGCCGGATCGGCCAGGTCCCAGCCCAGCAGCACGCTGCTGGTGCCCGCGGTCACCCGCACGGACAGCCCGCTCCCCGCACCCCATCCCCGCATGCCGCGCACCCTAGGCCCGGCACCGGCGCGACACGCCGCCCGGTGCGCAACTCTGCCCCTTGGGGAACCGCTCAGCCGGCGAGCGCGGGCACGGCCTCCTCCGGGTGGACGGGGCCGGGCGGGGTGCCGTCCCCGAAGGGCCGGCCGCCGAGCCCGGCGCGGTCGTGCGGGGTGAGCCAGTTGCCCAGGTCGGGACCGGCGGGCACGATGCCGGTCGGGTTGATGGTGCGGTGCACGACGTAGTAGTGCCGCTTGATCTGGTCGAAGTCGACGGTGTCCCCGAAGCCGGGCGTCTGGAACAGGTCCCGCGCGTACGCCCACAGCACCGGCAGCTCGGTCAGCTTCTGCCGGTTGCACTTGAAGTGGCCGTGGTAGACGGCGTCGAACCGCACCAGCGTGGTGAACAGCCGCACGTCGGCCTCGGTGATCGTGTCCCCGACCAGGTAACGCTGCCCCGCCAGCCGCTCGGAGAGCCAGTCCAGCCGGGCGAACAGCGCCGCGTAGGCCCGCTCGTACGCCGCCTGCGACGAGGCGAACCCGGCCCGGTAGACGCCGTTGTTGACGTCGCGGAACACCAGCTCGCTGACCGAGTCGATCTCCGCCCGCAGCGCCGGCGGGTAGAGCGCGGGCGCCCCCGGCCGGTGGAAGCGGGTCCACTCCGTGGACAGGTCCAGCGTGATCTGCGGGTAGTCGTTGGTGACCACCTGCCCGCTCGGCACGTCCACGACCGCCGGCACCGTGATGCCGCGGCCGTAGTCGGGGAAGCGGGCCAGGTACGCGTCCCGGATCCGCTCGATCCCCAGCACCGGGTCGCGGCCGTCCGGGTCCAGGTCGAAGGTCCAGCTGCGCTCGTCGTGAGTGGGCCCGCAGATGCCCATCGAGAGCACGTCCTCCAGCCCGAGCAGCCGCCGCACGATCACCGCCCGGCTCGCCCACGGGCAGGCCCGGGCGACCACGAGTCGGTAGCGACCGGGCTCCACCGGCCAGCCGTCGCGGCCGTCGGCCGTGATCCGGTCCTGGATGTAGTTGCTGTCCCGCTCGTACTCGCCCGCCATGAGCCGCATCTTGCCCGCTCCGGCTAGGTTCGGCAGGTGGCGGTGACCGGGCTGGGGCTGGCGGCGATCGGGCGGCCGGCGTACATCACGTCGGGGCGGGAGCGGGACCTGCCGGGGGAGCGGTCCCGGGACGAGCTGCGGGCCCGCGCCCACGACCTGCTCGACCACGCCTACGCGCAGGGCATCCGGTACGTCGACGCCGCCCGCTCGTACGGCGACGCCGAGCAGTTCCTCGGCTCCTGGCTGCGGCGCCGGGACGTGCCGGACGTGTTCGTGGCCTCCAAGTGGGGCTACGCGTACGTCGGGGGCTGGCGCCGGGACGCCGAGCAGCACGAGGTGAAGCGGCACGACCTGGCCACGTTCGAGCGGCAGCTGGCCGAGACCCGGGCCCTGCTCGGCGACCGGCTGCGGCTCTACCAGGTGCACTCGGTCACCCCGGACAGCCCGCTGCTGACCGACCGCCCGCTGCTGGACCGGCTGGCCGCCCTGCGCGACAGCGGGGTCGAGATCGGCGTCTCGACCTCCGGCCCGGACCAGGCCGGGGCGATCGAGCGGGTGCTGGCGCTGGGCCTGTTCAGCTCGGTGCAGGCCACCTGGAACCTGCTGGAGACCTCGGCCGGCCCGGCGCTGGCGGCCGCCCACGACGCCGGCTGGCGGGTCGTGGTCAAGGAGGGCGTGGCCAACGGCCGGCTCGCCGTCGACGTCCCGGCCCCGCTGGCCGCGGTCGCGGCGGCCCGGGGCGTGGGCCCGGACGCCGTCGCGCTGAGCGCGGTCGCCGCCCAGCCGTGGTGCGACGTGGTCCTCTCCGGCGCGGTCACGCCGGAGCAGCTGACCTCCAACGCGACCGCCGTGCCCCTGACCGCGGACGAGCTGGCCGCCCTCGGCGACCTGGCCGAGCCGGCCGCCGGCTACTGGGCCGCGCGCTCCCGCCGGGCCTGGACCTGACTGAGCTCCGGGTCGTCGAAGAACTCCGCCAGCGTCACCCCGAGCCCGGCCGCCAGCTGCGGCAGCAGCGCCACGTTCATGCCGCTGACCCCGCGCTCCAGGAAGCCGATGAACGTGCGGTGCATGCCGGCCGCCTCGCCCAGCTGCTGCTGCGTCATCCGCCGCTTCGTACGCAACAACTTGATGCGCATCCCGAACGCCTGCAGGAACTCCGATCCCGACTCATCATGCGCGTTCACGACGCAATACTACCTCAGCAGGATGCGGTGCTGATTCAGCAGAGTCCTGATCGGGCGCGCGGCCGGTCGGCGTGGCCGGGTCGGCGCGGCGCCGCGGGTCAGCACGGCCGGGTCAGCGCGGCCCGGCGGTCGATCGGCGGACCACCAGGGACGGCGCCAGCAGCACCGACCGCGGCGGCCGGCCCGGGTCGTCGATCGCGTCCAGCAGCAGCCGCGCCGCCTCGGCCCCGATCTCGTAGTGCGGGATGCTCACGGTCGTCAGCGGCGGCCGCATCTTGTCCAGGAACGGCATCCCGTTGAAGCCGACCACGCTGATGTCGTCGGGGCAGGCGATGCCGCGCTCGGCGAAGACGTCGTAGCAGCCCAGCGCGATCAGGTCGTTGCCGCAGACGATCCCGGTGAAGTCCGTGCCCGCGTCCAGCAGCCGGCGCAGCGCGGCCGCCCCGTCCTTCTCCGACCAGTACGCACAGGAGGCGATCAGCGCCGGGTCGTCGGACAGGCCGTGGTCGCGGACGGCGTGCCGGAAGGCCCGGGCCCGGACCACGCCGGTCGAGGTGTCCGGCGGCCCGGCCAGGTGCGCCACC
>DATINN010000270.1:0-1943 GCA_035474175.1 Mycobacteriales bacterium
TCAGGCCGCGGTGTTCAACTCCTCCGACGCGGTGCTGTCGGTCAACCCGGTCGTCATCCTCAAGGACGACAAGGGCCTGAACCCGAACGACAACATCGTCCCGGCGGTCAACTCCAAGAAGAACACCCCGGAGCTGAAGGCCGCGCTGGACGGGATCTCGGCCAAGCTGACCCAGGACCAGCTGACCGCGATGAACAAGGCCACCCAGGTCGACCGGCGGCCCTTCGACAAGGTCGCCTCCGACTTCGTCGGCTAGCAGCGCTGTGCCAGCCGGCCCGGTGGTCCCGGGCCGGCCGGCCGGCTAGCTCCCGGCAGGGTCCGGCGGGGACGCATCGAACGGGGTCGCGTCGGTCACCGCGTCGACCGGGATCGGGCCGTACACGTGCGGGAAGCCGCCCTCGACCTTGATCTCGGCCGGGACCCGGTCCGGCTCGATCCGGAGCAGGACCAGGTCGGCGACGCCGGCGAAGTGGACGCGGGCCACCTCGGCCACCTGCTCCCGGTACGAGCAGTGCACGAACCCGACCTCGGCCAGGGTCCGCCCCCGGGTGGACCGCTCGTAGACCCCGGTGGCCAGCGCCTCGTCCCAGTGCGCCCGCTCGGCCAGGTGCCAGATCTCCCTCATGCCGGGCACGGTAGGGCCTACGGCGGGGTGAGGGGACCGCCGATGGTGGCGCCGCGGGCGACGACCTCCGCGGCGACGGCCCGCAGCGGCCGGCCGGTGGCCCGCGCGCTCGCCCGCAGCAGCTCGAAGGCCTCGGCCTCGGTGATCTTGCGCGCCTGCATGAGCAGGCCGACCGCGGTGCCGGTGATCCGGTCCGTCGACACCGCCCGGCGGACCTGCGCCGCGTCCTCGTGCTCGGCCACCCGGGCCAGCGCGGCCGCGGCGTGCCGCGCGTACGCGGCCGCGTCCGGGACGGAGTCGGGGCCGAACGCGCCGGGATCGGTCGCGTACAGGTTGAGGGAGCCGAGGGTGCCCTCGCCGAGGGCGAGCCGGCAGGAGAGCACGCCGTGGATGCCGGCGCGCACCGCGGCGGCGGAGAAGTCCACCCAGCGGGTCTCGCCGGTCAGGTCCGCGGACAGGCTCGGGACGCCCGGACCGAGCGCGTCCAGGCACGGGCCGTCGGAGGCCGCGTACTGCACGGCGTCCAGGCGGCGGGCCAGCCGGTCGGTCGCGACCGGGGTGGTGGCCGAGGGCAGGGTCACGCTGGCGTGGGTGCAGCCGGGGACGGCGCGGCCGGCGAGCGCGACGATGCGGTCCAACGTTGCGGCGACGGTGCGCTCCGAGCGCAGCGCCTGCAGGACGCCGGCCAGGTCGGCCGGGTCGCTCGGAGCGGGCTGATCCACCGGGGCGCCGGTCGTCGGCGCCCGGCGGCGGAACCGGTTCAGCACGGTGCCCCGACCCGCACCGGGCCGGGACCCGTGCGTCGATCGCCGGCCCCGTATCACTCAGATGTTTTGCCCCGGCCGAGCTGTTTACGCACCTCCGGGTGTCGAAGGACTCAACGATGCAGGCCCTTGGACCGTTGACCCGCCCGGAGCCTGCTCCGAGGCTGGCAGGTATGACACCTCCCGAGGCCCGCCCGTGACCGTGCTCCCGGATGGGGTGCTCCCGGATGGGGTGCTCCTGGATCGGGTGCTCCTCGTCAGCGGGGGCACGCGCGGGGTGGGCGCGGCGGTCGCGGCGGCCGCGGCCCGGGCCGGCGCACGGGTGGTGGTCCTCGGCCCGGAGGCGACGGCGGACATCGGCGGAGCGACCTACCGGCAGTGCGACGTGGGCGACGTGAGCCAGGCCCGGGCCGCGGTCGCGGCCACGGTCGCCGCCAACGGGCGCCTCGACGGGCTGGTCAACGCGGCCGGCCCGGCCGGCGGAGCCACCCTGCTCGACACGACGCCGGAGCTGCTCGACCGCCAGCTCGCGCTCACCCTGCGCGGACCGCTCT
>DATINN010000271.1:0-3374 GCA_035474175.1 Mycobacteriales bacterium
CGTGACGATCGCGGAGCTGCGAGCCGGGGTCCTGAGTGCGGTGACCTCGGGCGAGCACGACTTGCGGCTCCGCACGCTGCAACAGGCGCAGCGGGTCGACCCGCTTCCGATCGACCGCCGCGTCGCTTACTCGTGGGCGGAGCTGCGCGGCGCCCTGGGGCAGCTCAAGCGCCGGCTTGACGAAAACGACGCCTGGATCGCTGCGACGGCGATCGCCCACCGGCTCCCGCTGGTGACGCAGGACCTGGACTTCAGGGACGTGCCGGGGCTGGAGGTGATCCGGGTGTGATCAGGTCGAGCCGCGGATGACCAGGTGGGTGGGGAGGATCACCAGCGAGTCGTCGGCCGGCGCGCCGGCGATGCGTTCGAGCAGCAGCCGGACCATCTCCCGGCCCATGTCCTCGACCGGCTGGTGGACGGTCGTCAGCGGCGGCTCCGTGTGGGGCGCCGTCGGCGAGTCCTCGAAGCCGACCACCGCGACGTCCTCCGGCACCCGCCGACCGGCGGCCCGCAGCACCCGCAGCACCCCGATCGCCATCGGGTCCGACGCGGCGAAGATCGCGTCCAGGTCCGGCCGCCGCTCCAGCAGCGCGGTCGCCGCCGCCGCCCCCGACTCCAGGCTGAAGTCGCCGGGCTCGACCAGCGACTCGTCCGCGTCCAGCCCGGCCTCGGCCAGCCCGTCCAGGTAGCCGGTGTGCCGCTCCTGGCCGACGGCCATGTCCTGCGGCCCGCGGATCGCGGCGATCCGGCGCCGCCCGCGGGCGACCAGGTGCGCCACCGCCTGCCGCGCCCCGCCCCGGTTGTCCGCGTCCACGCAGACCGCCGGCCGCTCGCCGAGCGGCCGGCCGCCGAGCACGGTCGGCACCCCGCGCGACTCCAGCCGGGCCGGCAGCGTGTCGATGCCGTGCAGCGAGACCAGCAGCACGCCGTCGACGTGCTGTCCGGTCAGGTAGTTCTCCAACTGCTCGCGCTCGGCCGGCGACTGCGCCACGGCCAGCAGCAGCTGCATCCCGCTTCCGGTCAGCGCCGAGGAGATGCCGCGCACGATGGAGGCGAAGTACGGCTCGGCGAAGAACCGCTCCTCCGACTCCGACACCACCAGCGCCACCGAGTCGGTCCGCTGCGTCACCAGCGCCCGGGCGGCCCGGTTGGGCACGAACCCGAGCTCGTCGATCGCCCGCCGGACCGCGTCCCGGGCCCGCGGGCTGACCTGCGGCGAGTCGTTGATGACCCGGGAGACGGTGCCCCGGGACACCCCGGCCAGGGCGGCGACCGCCTCCAGCGTCGGGCGGGCCGGCACCGGCTGCGCTGCCACCGGCCCACCTCCTCGTTCCGCTACCCGATGTGACCCGGTCGGCCCGGGTCGGCGGCGTCATCATGCAACGCCACGGGGTCCGGGGTCACGGACACCGGCAACGGAGTGTTGACCCGCGCCGACGCGGCGTACCAGAGCGCGCTGTCCTTGAGCGTCCGGCGCTGGGTCGGGAAGTCGACGTGCACGACCCCGAAGCGCATGTCGTAGCCCCAGGCCCACTCGAAGTTGTCCAGGAAGGACCAGACGAAGTAGCCGCGCAGGTCGACCCCGGCCTCGACCGCGGCCACGCAGGCCTGCAGGTGCGCGGCCAGGTACGCCGTCCGCTCCCGGTCGTGCACCCGCCCGTCCGGCGTGAGGACGTCGGCGAACGCGGCCCCGTTCTCGGTCACGTACAGCGGCGGCGCGTCGTACTCGGTGGCCACCCGGGTCAGCACCGAGGTCAGCCCGGCGGCGTGGATCTCCCAGTCCATGACCGTCCGGTCCGGCCCGCCCGGGTCGAAGCCGACGTCGGACGCCCCCGGGTACGGCGAGGCCAGCAGCCGCCGCCCCCCGGCCGGACCGGGCTTGCCGCCGGAACCGGCGCCGTCCCGGACCAGGAACCGGCTGTAGTAGTTGATCCCGAGCACGTCCAGCGGGGTCGAGATCGCGGCCAGGTCCCCGTCCAGGACGTGGTCGAAGTCCGTCACCGGCGCCAGGTCCGCGACCACGTCGGCCGGGTACGTCCCGCGCAGCACCGGGTCGAGGAACAGCCGGTTCTGCAGCCCGTCGATCCGCCGCGCCGCGTCGGTGTCGGCCGGGGTCACGGGCTCGACGCCGTACAGGTTGATGCTGATCGCGAGGCGGGAGTCGGGGCCGCCGGACCGCACCGCCTCGGCCGCCAGCCCGTGCCCGAGCAAGAGGTGGTGGGCGGCCCGGACGGAGGCCGCGGGCTCCTGCCGGCCGGGCGCGTGCTCGCCGGAGCCGTACCCGAGGAAGGCCGAGCACCACGGCTCGTTGAGGGTGGTCCAGGTCCGGACCCGGTCGCCGAGCGCGCCGTGCACGACCGCGGCGTAGTCGGCGAACCACAGCGCGGTGTCCCGGACCGGCCAGCCGCCGGCCTCCTCCAGCGCCTGCGGCAGGTCCCAGTGGTAGAGCGTCAGCCACGGCTCGATGCCGTGCTCGAGCAGCTCGTCCACCAGCCGCCGGTAGAAGTCCAGCCCGCGCTGCTCGGCCGGCCCGCGCCCGGTGGGCTGGATCCGCGGCCACGACACCGAGAACCGGTACGCGGCCAGGCCGAGCGAGGTCATCAGCCCGACGTCCTCGCGGTAGCGGTGGTAGTGGTCGACGGCGACCGCGCCGGTGCCGCCGCCGCGCACCATCCCGGGCCGGGCGCTGAAGGCGTCCCAGATGGACGGTCCGCGTCCGTCCTCAGTGGACGCTCCCTCGATCTGGTACGCCGCGGTGGCCGCGCCCCAGAGGAACCCGGTCGGCAGGCCCGTCCGGGAGGCAACCGGCGCGGGGGCGAGATCCGTCATGCCTTCAGCGCACCTTCCATGATGCCGCCGATGATCTGCCGTCCGAACAGGACGAAGACCAGCAGCAGGGGCAGGGTCGCCAGCGCGGTGCCGGCGAAGATCTGGGAGAAGTCGGAGTAGTAGCCGGAGGACAGCGTGGCCAGCGACAGCTGCACCGTGGGCTGGTCCTGGTTGAGCACCGAGTAGGGCCAGAGGAAGTCGTTCCAGGTCTGCATGAACGTGAACAGCCCGAGCACGGCCGCGGCCGGCCGCACCGCCGGCAGCACGACGTTCCAGTAGATCCGCAGCGTCGAGCAGCCGTCCACCCGGGCCGCCTCGATGAGCTCGTCGGAGACGGCCGACGCCGCGTACTGCCGCATCATGAACACGCCGAACCCGGACACCAGGAACGGCACGATCACCGCCTTGAGCTCCCCGGTCCAGCCCAGCTTGACCATCAGGATGTAGAGCGGGATCAGGCCGAGCTGCACCGGGATCGCCATCGTGGCCACGATCACCAGCAGCAGCGCGTTGCGGCCGCGGAAGCGCAGCTTGGCGAAGGCGAA
>DATINN010000272.1:0-12279 GCA_035474175.1 Mycobacteriales bacterium
CTGGGGCCGCCGGCCGCGAACAGCCGGTCGCCGGAGACCTTGAGCCCGCGCACGGTGTCGCCGGCGGTGCCGGGCACGAACACCGCGCCCCGGCCGGTCAGCAGGTCGCCGCGGTAGATGGCGCCGTCGACCTGGGAGCCGACGTAGAAGTTGGTGCCGCGGCCGGTGGCGATGCCCTCGGGCCGGAACCCGTTGGGCAGTTGGATCACCTTCGGCAGCAGCGTCGCGCCGGCCGGTGCGGCCGTCGCGACGCTCACCACGGTGCCGCTGGTCAGCGCCAGCGCCGTGGCCGCGAGCGCGGTCAGAGCCAGTCTTCTTCGCACGTTGTGCCCTCCTACGTGGGGTGGGTGGGACTTACGGGATCCGGACCACCTGGTACGGCGTGGTCGGGGTCGGCGGGGTGGAGAAGCGGGCGTTGGCCGCGTACAGGAACGGGCCGAAGGCGGCGATCGTCGCCGGCACGTCCAGCGCCGGGTCGGTGAGCGTGCCGGTGACCCGGCCGCGGGTGCCGCTGCGGTTCAGCGCCACCTTGACGATCAGGTTGTTCTGGTTGCGGACGACGTAGAGCGTGCTGCCGCGGAGCAGGATGCCGTCGCCGTTGGTCAGGTCGGCGCCGCCGACGTCGACCACGGTGGAGCGGCCGGTGCGCGGGTCGACCCGGTGCAGCAGGCCGGTGTTGGACTGGATGACCAGCAGCGCCTTGTGGTCCGGCGTGGTCTCGATGCCGTTGGCGTTGAAGCCGGGGGCCGGCGTGATGTCCGGTGTGGGCAGCGTGCGCGCCGCGCCGATGTGGTGGCCGCGGATCGGCGTCACGTACAGCTGGGGCTTGAGCGAGTCGGTCCAGTAGGCGTTGTCGCCCAGCACCGACACGTCGTTGATGAAGCTCTCGCCGGCCGGGGCGACCCGGCGCTCGGCCAGCTTCCGGCCGGTGCGCAGGTCGTACACCTTCAGCGTGCCGGTGCCGGCGCCGGCCGCGAACAGCAGGTTGCCCGAGACCTCCAGGCCGGTCGTCGCGTCGCCCGGGGTGCCGGCCACGAACGGGGTGACCCGCCCGGTCAGCACGTTGCCGCGGACGATCGCACCGTCGGCGACCGAGCCGACGTAGAAGGTCGCGCCCTTGGTCGCGATGCCCTCGGGCTGGTAACCGTCGGGCAGGGCGATGGTCTTCGGCAGCAGGGTGGCGCTCGCCGGTCCGGCGGCGGCCACGTTGACCACGGTCCCGCCGGCCAGTGCCAGCACCGCGGCGCCGATCGCCGTCAGAGCAAGCCGTCTCCGCACTGATGCCCTCCTCGTGTCGGGTTCGGGTCGCGTTCGACCCGCGGGGCCAGGAGGGCCCGACCGATTACACGGCGTAGGGCTGTGAGCGGTTCAGCGTCGCGGATCCTCGACCGCGCGGCCGAACAGGGCCAGGACCGCGCTGCGGGAGTCGTTGCGCGCGGTCTTGTTGCGCCAGGTGTGGCCGCAGCGCCGGCACCGCTGCACCACGATCGTGCGGCCGCCCTCGTACAGGGCGCCGACCGGCTCCATCTCGCCGTCGCAGTCGGAGGCCCGGTCGCCGGGGCTGACGTCCACGTGCCGGGACCACAGGCAGTGCGGGCAGTGGTTGGTGTAGCCGTTGCCGCGGACCTGCCGGCCGCAGTGCAGGCAGGCGAAGTCCTCCGCGTTGCGGGTGAACTTCGCGGACTCCACGCGCTCCCCGCTTCCGGATCGGTACGGCCGGGCAACCCTGTCCCACGCTACCGGCGGGTCGTGAGGCAGTCATGCGCGACGAGCTCGAGGCGCTGCGGCGCTGCCTGGGCTGAGTGGCGCTGCCTGGGCTGAGCGCTCGGGAAGGGCCCGGTCCTCCCCTCGGAGACCGGGCCCTTCGGCCTACTTGCGTACCAGGACCGTGCGGGCCGTGGTGGTGTTTCCGCTCTTCACACCCAGGACCGCACCCTTGGCCCCGACCTTCACGTCCGCGATCTTCGTCACGTCCGCACCCCGGACCTTGGTGTCGGCGTTCGCGACGAAGGTCGTGGTGAACCCGTCCTCGGCCTTGACGGTGACGCTGGTCGGCCCGACCGCGGTGACCTGACCACGGATCGTCACCAGCGTGACCGGCTTGCCGTCCTTGCCCTTCACGACGAACTCGCCGTGCATCCCCCGGGCGATCAGCGCCCGCCGCGCCTTGTGCTTCGCGCCCTTGTGCTTGTCCGCGGTGCCGGCGGACGGGCTGCTGCTGGGTGCCGAGGAGGCCGCGGGGGCCGGCGTGGTCGGGTCGGACGTCGCGGCGGCGACCCCGGCCGTGCCGAGCACCCCGGCCGCCACCACTCCGGCGACACCCAGCGCGAGCTTCCTGGTCAGGATCATCACAAGTCCTCTCCGGTGACTGCGTACGGCGGGGACTCTGCCCGGCCGTCGTTGCCGCCTCCTGCGGTTTGTGTTCGGGGAGTGCAAGGCTGTCGGGGTGAGCCGACGAGGGAGTGAGCATCGCAGGGCCCCCGGACGATGGCTCGTCCCGCACCCGCCCGAGGAGCGGAGCGACCGACGAGGCGAACAGAGGGCTGCACAGTGAGACCGATCAGCAGGTTCGGGGTGCCGGCGCTGGACGAGCTGCCCGAGGACGTGCGGGCGCGGATCGAGGAGGTCGGCGAGAAGACCGGCTTCGTGCCCAACGTGTTCCTCGCGCTGGCCCGGCGACCGGCCGAGTTCCGCGCGTTCGTGGCGAATCACGACGCGCTGATGGACAAGGAGTCGCCGGGCCTGTCGAAGGCCGACCGCGAGATGATCGTGGTCGCGACCAGCGCGGCCAACGACTGCACCTACTGCGTGGTGGCCCACGGCGCCATCCTGCGCATCCGGGCCCGCGACCCGCTGCTGGCCGACCAGGTCGCGGTCAACTACCGGCAGGCCGACATCAGCGCCCGTCAGCGCGCGATGCTGGACTTCGCGCTGCGGGTCGCGGTGTCGTCCGCGACGGTCGAGGACGAGCACCTGGCCGAGCTGGCCCGGCACGGTTTCGACACCGACGACGTCTGGGACATCGGCGCCATCGCGGCCCTGTTCGCCCAGTCCAACCGGCTGGCGCACCTGCTGGCGCTCCGGCCCAACCCGGAGTTCCACCTGCTCGGCCGCGTCCCCCGCACCTGAACCCGCCCGTGCGCCGACCGGTGCCGCGGGCCCGAACCCGGCGGATCCCGCGCGGCTCGATCCGGTGCCGCGCCGACCGGTCCCGCGGGCTGAACCCGGCGGCGCGCCGGGGGCGGGCTCGAGTCGGGATACTCGGTTGATGCGGTGCATCGACTGGGTGGACGGGGCCGTGGTCCTGATCGACCAGACGCTGCTGCCGGCCGAGGAGCGCTGGCTGCGCATCACCGACCCCGACGACCTGGTCGATGCCATCCAGCGCCTCGCCGTCCGCGGCGCGCCCGCGCTGGGCGCTGCCGGCGCGCTCGGCGTGGCCCTCGCCGCCGGCTCAACTCTGGGGACGGCCGCAACCGGCGGTGGGCGGCCGGCCGGCTCGATCGAGGCGGCGGCGGCGCGGTTGCGGGCGGCGCGGCCGACGGCGGTGAACCTCGCCCGGGGGGTGGACCGGGCGCTGGCCCGGGTCCCGGACGGGCCGGCGGCCGTGCCGGCCGAGGCGCGCTCGTTGCTGGCGGAGGAGGCGAGCGCTTCACGCGCGATCGGGGAGCGCGGCGCCGACCTGCTCGGCACCGCCGGCCCCGTCCGCCTGCTCACCCACTGCAACACCGGCTGGCTGGCCACCGTCGAGTGGGGCACCGCCCTCGGCGTCGTCACCGTCCTGCACGAGCGCGGCCTGGTCGAGCGCGTGTACGCCGACGAGACCCGCCCGCTGCTCCAGGGCGCCCGCCTCACCGCGTACGAGCTGGCCGCGCTCGGCGTCGAGCACCGGGTGATCGCGGACGGGGCGGCCGCCTCGGTGATCGCCCGCGGTCTGGTCGACGCGGTCGTCGTCGGTGCCGACCGGATCGCGGCCAACGGCGACGTCGCCAACAAGGTCGGCACGTATCCGCTGGCCCTGGCCGCCGCTCGCGCCGGCATCCCGTTCATCGTGGCCGCTCCCGAGTCCACAGTGGATCGGGACACCGCCACCGGGGCGGACATCGAGATCGAGGAGCGCGATCCGGCCGAGGTGTTCGCGGGTCCGGCGTACAACCCGGCCTTCGACCTGACCCCGGCCGACCTGGTGACCGCCGTCGTGACGGAGCGGCGGACCGTCCGTCCCGCAGAAGGAGAATGCCTGTGACCAGCGGCACCCGCCTCGTCGCCGATGCCGTGCTGCCCTGCGACGGCACCGACACCGTGCACCGGCCCGGCGCCGTCGACATCGGCCCGGACGGCCGGATCGTCCACGTCGGCCCGGTCGCGACCGCGGCCGAGTCCACTTCGGACGGTGGCGAGTGGACGGTGCGGTGGGTCGGCGGCCTGCTCATGCCCGGGCTGATCAACGCCCACTCGCACTCGCCGATGACGTTGCTGCGGGGGCAGGGCGAGGGGCTGCCGCTGGACCGCTGGCTGCGCGAGGTGATCTGGCCGCGGGAGGCCCGGATCGAGGCCGAGGACGTGTTCTGGGGGATGAGCCTGGCCGCGGCCGAGCTGCTGCGGTTCGGCGTGACGACCAGCGTGGAGATGTACTTCCACGACGACCTGCTGGCCCAGGCCGTGGACGCGGCCGGCAGCCGCTGCCTGCTCGCCCCGGGCGTGGTGGTCGCCCCGGGCTGGGAGCGGTTCGGCAGCTGGGCCGACCGGATCGAGTGGACCCTGCAGCTGCGTGCCGCGTACGCCGACCATCCCCGCATCGAGGTCGGCTTCGGCCCGCACTCCGCGTACGCACTGCCGGACGAGGCGCTGATCGCGATCGGCGAGGCGGCCCGGGCGGCGGACGCCCCGGTCACCGTGCACCTGGCCGAGACCGAACACGAGGGCGACGAGGTCTCGGCCCGGCACGGCGGCGCCAGCGTGGCGCAGGTGCTGGCCGACCTGGGCTTGTTCGACGTGCCGCGGGTGCTCGCGGCGCACGGCGTCTGGCTGACCGAGAAGGACGTGGCCCTGCTGGCGGACAGCGACGTCGCGGTGGCGCACTGCCCGAGCAGCAACGCCAAGCTCGCCTCCGGCACCGCCGCCGTGCCCACGCTGCGCAGGGGTGGCGTGCGGGTCGCGCTCGGCACCGACGGTCCGGCCAGCAACAACGACCTGGACCTGTGGGAGGAGATGCGGCTGGCGGCGCTGCTGGCGCGGCAGCGGGAGCAGGACCCGACGGTGCTGCCGGCGGCCGAGGTGCTGGCGCTGGCCACGGTCGAGGGCGCGGCCGCGCTCGGCCGGCCCGACCTCGGCGCGCTGGCTCCCGGCCGTTGGGCCGACATCATCCGGCTCGACCTCGACGACCCCGGCTTCGTCCCGGTCCTGTCCGACGCCGACCTGGCCGCGCACGCCGTGTGGTCCGCGTCGCGGGCCGCGATCCGGGACGTGTGGGTGGGTGGCCGGCAGGTGGTGCGCGACGGCGAGTGCGTCACGATCGACGTCGGCGAGGCCCGTCGCCGGGTGCAGGCCGCCGCGGCCCGGCTGGTGGGCTGATGGCCGCCGACCCGGAGCCGACCGCGCTGGCCGCTGCGCTGGTCGAACTGGGCCGAGCCCTGGTCGGGGCGGGCCTGGTGCAGGCCTCGGGCGGCAACCTCTCGGCCCGGGAGCCCGGCGCGGACGTGATCGCCGTGACCGCCCGCGGCAGCTGGCTGGACCGGTTGCAGCCGGCCGACTTCACGCTGGTCCGGATCGCGGACGGCGCGGTGGTCGGCGGCGCCCCCGACCCGTCGACCGAGCTGGCGCTGCACCTGGAGTGCTACCGGGCGCGGCCGGACGCCAACGCCGTCGTGCACGTGCACCCGCAGACCTCGGTCCTGCTGGCCGCGCTCGGCCACCCGATCCGGGCGATCACGACCGACCACGCCGCGTACGTCGGGCCGGTCCGGGTGGCGCCCTTCCGGCATCCCGGCACGCCCGAGCTGGCCACCGAGGCGGCGGCGCTGCTGGCCGACGGCGAGTGCGACTGCGTGCTGCTGTCCCACCACGGCTGCTCGGTGGTCGCCGACTCGGTCGAGATGGCGCACCGCCGGGTGCTCAACCTGGAGGAGGCGGCCCGGCTGACGCACGCGGCGCTGCTGCTGGGGGACACCGCGACCGCGTGCCCGCCCGCGTACCGCGACGAGCTGCGGGGGCGGGGCGGACACTGATCGCGTCATCATCACGACCCTCCGCCCGTCTCCTCGGCAGGCGTGACCCGTCCCAACATCGGGCAAAGAACCCGGGAGCAGCGTCCGAGAAGGAGTGCAGTGACCGACACCACGACCAGCCTCGAGAAGCCGGGGCTGGATGAGCGCCAGCACCGCATCCGGCGCACGCTCGAGTCGCTCACCGGCATCGCGTTCACCGAGGGCAACAGCCTGACCGTGCTGCGCAACGGGGATCGGATCTTCCCCGCGATGCTGGCGGCGATCGACGGTGCGGAGCGCAGCGTCGACCTGATGACCTATGTGTACTGGAAGGGCGACATCGCGACCCGGTTCGCCGACGCGCTGTCGGCCGCTGCCGGGCGTGGGGTCCGGGTCCGGCTGCTCATCGACGCGGTCGGCGGCCTGCAGATCGAGCGGGGCCTGGTCAACCGCATGGACGACGCCGGTGTGCACGTCGAGTGGTTCCGCAAGCCGTGGCTCAACTCGCCGCTGAAGCAGAACCACCGCTGCCACCGGAAGGTGCTGGTGGTGGACGAGGAGGTCGCGTTCACCGGGGGTGTCGGCATCGCCGAGGAGTGGTGCGGCGACGCCCGGGACTCCTCCGAGTGGCGGGACACCCACGTCGAGGTGCGCGGGCCGGCGGTGGACGGGCTGCGGGCGGCGTTCGCGCAGAACTGGGCCGAGAGCGGCCGCGAGCTCTTCGACGACGGCGACACCTTCCCGGAGGCGTCGCAGACCGGCTCGACCGTGGCCCAGGTGGTGCGCGGCTCGGCCTCGCTGGGCTGGGACGACCTGCAGTCCACGTTCCGGGTGCTGCTGGACTCCGCGACCGAGCGGCTCTCGATCGCCACCGCCTACTTCGCGCCGGACGAGTTCTTCCTCCAGCGGCTGTGCGCGGCGGCGCAGCGCGGCGTCCGGGTCGACCTGCTGCTGCCCGGTCCGCACGCGGACAAGCGGGTCTGCCAGCTGGCCAGCGAGGCCGCGTACGACCAGCTGGTCAGTTGCGGCGTGCGGGTCTGGAACTTCCAGCCCGCGATGATGCACGCCAAGATCATGATCGTGGACGGCATCGCCGCCGCGGTCGGCTCGTCCAACTTCAACCGGCGCTCGCTCGACCACGACGAGGAGGTCGTGCTCGTCGCGCTCGACTCCGCCGTGGCCGGCCTGCTGGCCGCGGACTTCGACGCCGACCTGGAGCGCAGCGAGGAGATCGACCTCACCCGCTGGCGCAACCGCGGTCCCCGCCAGAAGCTGCTGGAGTTTGCCACCCTCCCGCTGCGGCGCTACTTCTGATCCCCCGGGCCGGCCCACTCCGCCTAGTACGGCGTGATCAGCTGCCAGCCGCGGGGGTCGATGGTCCAGGTGCGGCGCTCGACCGGGCCGCGGATCTCGCCGTCGGCGTTGTAGTGGAACGGCTCCCCGACGGCCTCGATCTCGGCGCCCCGGGCGGTCAGCACGTCCGGCCGGTCCACGTGCGACCCGCGCCGCAGCCGCAGCCCGTAGCCGACCCGGGCCAGCGGGCTCACCGCCTGCGAGACCACCACGTCGGCGAGCCGGTCGTCCAGAACGCTGTGCGGCGTCCGCGGCGAGCCACCGCCGATCGACTGGCCCAGCCCGATGCCCACCTGCAGCACCTGACCGTCGACCAGCTCGGCGCCGTCCACCCGCACCGAGAGCCGCCAGCCGGACGTGGTCACCCCGGCAGCCACCCCGCCGACCAGGTAGGCCAGCCGGCCGAGCCGGGGTTTCAGCGCCGCCGCCCGCCGGGCCGCCTCGGCCCCGATGCCCAGGTGCACCGCGTTGACCACCAGGTCGCCGGCGTCGTCGACGAGCAGGTCGAGCCGCCGCGGCATCCCGTCCAGCACGGTCCGGGCGGCCGCGGCCGGGTTCAGCGGCAGCTGCAGCGTGCGGGCCAGGTCGTTGCCGGTCCCGAGCGGGATCAGGCCGATCGGCTGCTCCAGGCCACCGACCCGGTGCAGCGCCGTGACCACCACGTGCACGCTGCCGTCGCCACCGCAGACCACCACCCGCCGGTCGCCCCGCCGGGCCACCGCGGCGTCGCAGTCCGCGGGGCTGCGGGTCGGGACGATCTCCACGTCCGCCCGCTCCCGCAGCACGCTCACCGCCTCGTCGACCCGCTTCGCGTTGCCGGCGGCGGCATTGGTGATGAGCAGGAAGCCGGACACGCCGGAACCCTCCCATACCGGGTCCGCCCCACGGTGTAATGCGGTCGACCCGCCGCGGGTCGCGGACTACGCTGGATGGCTCGTGCGCGTTCGTTGCGCACCCCGTCGTAGCCGGGTGTCCACGCCCGCTCCTCCCGGAGCCGGGCCGGCGCCTTGGGCAGTGGGATCGTCCCGGCCGGCGGCCCGCTCCCGCCGGTCGGACCACGTGCCGACCCGGAGGAGCGCCGTGTCTCCGTCCCGTCCCGCCGACCCCGACCTCCCGTCCACCGCCGACCCCGTCCTGACCCTCGAACGCGACCACCTCGTCCGGTCCCGGCAGAGCCTGGCCGACATGCGGGCCGTCGCCGGCACCGCCGGTGACGTCGGTGGCGACGCGTTCTCCAGCGAGGCACTCGGTGCCGCCCGCGCCCGCCGGCTCAAGGCGCTGGCCGACAACCCGGCCGTGCCGCCGTTCTTCGGGCGCATCGACCGCACCGCCGACGAAGAGCGCCCGGACGGCGAGACGTTCCACGTCGGCCGCCGCCACATCCGCGACGGCGCCGGCGACCCGCTCGTGATCGACTGGCGGACCCCGATGTCGCGCTCGTTCTACCGGGCCACCCCGGCCGAGCCGATGGGCGTGCGCCGCCGGCGCCGCTTCGGCTTCGCCGCCGGCACGCTCACCTCGTACGAGGACGAGCCGCTGACCACCGGCGACGGCGGCCGGGTCGCGGCCGCGGAGAGCCGGATCCTGCTGGAGGAGATCGAGCGGCCGCGGGTCGGGCCGATGCGCGACATCGTCGCCACCATCCAGCCCGACCAGGACGACCTCGTGCGGGCCGGGCTGGACGACAGCATCTGCGTCCAAGGCGCGCCCGGCACCGGCAAGACCGCGGTCGGCCTGCACCGCGCCGCCTACCTGCTCTACACCTACCCCGAGCGGCTGCGCCGGTCCGGCGTGCTGGTGGTCGGACCGAACCGTGCGTTCCTGCGCTACATCGGCGAGGTGCTGCCGGCCCTGGGCGAGATCGGGGTGACCCAGTCCACGGTCGACGAGCTGCTCGCGCCGGTGCCCGTCCGCGGCACCGACAGCGCCGAGGTGGCCACCCTCAAGGGCGACGCGCGGCTGGCCGAGGTGCTGCACCGGGCCGTCCGGCGGCAGATCCGGCGGCCGGAGGAGGGCGTGGTGATCGTCGTCGGCACCCGCCGCTTCCGGATCGCGCCCGAGCGGCTCCGCCGGTATGTCGACGACCTGCGCCGCAGCGACATCCCGTACGCCGTGGCCCGGGACCGGCTCCGGCTGCTGCTCGGCGAGCACGTCCGCCGGCTGCGGGAGGCCGGCGGCGGGGCGCCCTCGGACGCCGAGACCGCCCGGGTGGCGCGATCCCAGCCGGTGCGCGAGTTCGTCGATGCGGTGTGGCCCGCGATCGACCCGGCCGTGCTGCTGTTCGAGCTGCTCAGCGATCCGGCCCGGCTGGCCGCCGCCGCCCGCGGCCTGCTCGACCCGGAGGAGCAGGAGCTGCTGCTCTGGGCCGACCCGCCGCGCTCGGTCAAGCGGGCCCGCTGGTCCGCGGCCGACGCGGTGCTCATCGACGAGATCGCCGGCCTGCTGGCCCGGCCCGAGTCGTACGGTCACGTGGTGCTGGACGAGGCTCAGGACCTCTCGCCCATGCAGTGTCGCGGGGTGGCCCGGCGTTGTCCGCTCGGCTCGGTGACCGTGCTCGGTGACCTGGCGCAGGGCACCACGCCGTGGTCGACCTCGGACTGGCACGTCACGCTCGCCCACCTGGGCAAGGCGGACGCCCGGATCGAGCCGCTGACCCGTGGCTACCGCGTGCCGGCCGACGTCATCGCGTTCGCCAACGCGCTGCTGCCGCACCTGGCCGTCGGGCTGGAGCCGGCCACCTCGGTCCGGAAGGCGGCCGGCGGCCTGCAGGTGCTGGCGGTCGAGGACGCGGCGGCCGCGGCGGCGACCCAAGCCGTCCGGGCGCTGGCCGAGGAGGGGTCGATCGGGATGATCGTCGCCGACGCCGACGTGCCGGTGGTGCGGGCGGCGCTGGCCGTCCTCGGCATGGAGCACCTGGTGCTGGGCGGGGAGGAAGGACCGGAGGAGGCCGAGGAGGACGACTCCGAGCGTGCGGAACCGCGGATCACGGTGGTGCCGGCGACGCTCGCCAAGGGCCTCGAGTATGACCAGGTGGTCGTGGTGGAGCCGGCCGCGATCGTCGCGGCCGAGCCGCGCGGGCTGCGGCGGCTCTACGTCGTGCTGACCCGCGCGGTGACCAGGCTGGTCGTCGTGCACGCGGAACCGCTGCCGGCGGAGCTCGCCGGCTGACTCCTGGTCGGGATCGGACATGGCACAAAGGAGTAGCAGTCCCGGTGTGGAGGTGTCATCTCGTCGTCCACAGGCGTGCGCGTTGTCCACAGGTCGCAACCCCGCCCTGGCACGATCCCGCGGAAGGGACAGAAGCTTGCCGGGTCCAGTCGTCTGTGGTGTCTGCAACCATGGGGGTTAGCGTTCGTTCCGCACGCTTCGGCGCGCGGCGGGCTCGACGTCGCACACCCCCGACGCAGTCCCGCGGCGCCGGTCCACCCCACGCGGCGATCCCGCGTGGAGTCAGAGCGAGGAGAGGCGCATGACCTTGGGCGACATCGGAGTCCCCGTCGTTCCTGAACCCAGCGGCGGCCCTGATCTGGTGCAGCTGCTGACTCCCGAGGGGGAACGGGTCGACCACCCGCACTACCCCCTCGACATCTCGGCCGAGGAGGTCCGCGCCCTCTACCGGGACCTGGCCCTCGTCCGCCGGCTGGACGTGGAGGCCACCGCGCTGCAACGGCAGGGCGAGCTGGGCATCTGGGCCTCCCTGCTCGGCCAGGAGGCGGCGCAGATCGGGTCCGGCCGGGCCCTGCGGCCGGGTGACATGGCCTTCCCGAGCTACCGGGAGCACGGCGTGGCCTGGTGCAAGGGCGTGCAGCCGCACGAGCTGCTCAGCCTCTACCGGGGCAACGACTTCGGCGGCTGGAACCCGGTCGAGCGCAACCTCGCGCTCTACTCGATCGTCATCGGCGCCCAGACCCTGCACGCGACGGGTTACGCGATGGGCATGCAGCGTGACGGCGGCGAGGACGCGGTGATCGCCTACTTCGGCGACGGCGCCTCCAGCCAGGGCGACGTCAACGAGGCGTTCGTGTGGGCCAGCGTGTTCAACGCCCCGGTCGTGTTCTTCTGCCAGAACAACCAGTGGGCCATCTCCGAGCCGATCGAGAAGCAGTCCCGGATCCCGCTCTACCAGCGGGCCCGCGGCTTCGGCTTCCCCGGCGTGCGGGTGGACGGCAACGACGTGCTGGCCTGCCTGGCCGTGACCCGGGCGGCGCTGGACGCGGCCCGCACCGGGCAGGGCCCGACGCTGGTCGAGGCCTTCACCTACCGGATGGGCGCGCACACCACCTCCGACGACCCGACGCGCTACCGGCTGGCCAGTGAGCTGGAGATCTGGCGGCTGCGCGACCCGATCGAGCGGGTGAAGGCCTATCTCTCCCGCTCCGGCCAGGCCGACGCGGAGTTCTTCGACTCGGTCGAGGAGGAGGGCGTCGAGCTGGCGGCCCAGGTCCGCCGGGCCTGCGTGGACATGCCCGATCCCGACCCACTGGACATCTTCACCGAGGTGTACGCGGAGCCGGCTCCGCACCTGATCGCGCAGCGTGACAGCTACGCGGCTTACCTCGACTCGTTCGAGGAGGCGCAGCACTGATGGCGACCTACACGCTGGCCAAGGCACTCAACGACGGGTTGCGGGCGGCCATGGACGCGGATCCCAAGGTCCTGGTCATGGGCGAGGACGTGGGCAAGCTCGGGGGTGTCTTCCGGGTCACCGACGGCCTGCAGA
>DATINN010000273.1:0-2406 GCA_035474175.1 Mycobacteriales bacterium
GGCGGCGTCCGCGGTCCCGGCCCGGCCGGGGTCGGCTGGGCGGGCCGGGGCGGAATCGAGTGGTGGGGTGGCGGCGGGTGGGGTGGCGTCGCCGGGGGAGCGCTCGCCGCTGGGAGCGACGAGGGTGCGGTTGCGGCCCGCGGCCTTGGCCGCGTAGAGCGCCCGGTCGGCCTGCCGCAGCAGCCCGGCCCCGTCCCCGTTGGGCTGGAGCAGGTCGGCGACGCCGATGCTGACCGTGATCTGCCGGTCGACGCCCGGCACCGCGATGGCGGCGACGGCCTCCCGGATCCGCTCGGCCAGGACCACGGCGGCCCCGGCGGCCGTGTCCGGCAGCAGCACCAGCAGCTCCTCGCCGCCGAACCGGCCGGCGAAGTCGCTGGCGCGCAGGCAGGACCGGATCGCCGCGCCGACCGCGGCCAGCACCTCGTCCCCCTTGCCGTGCCCGAACCGGTCGTTGACCTGCTTGAAGTGGTCGAGGTCGAGCATCGCCGCGGCCAGCGGGCTGCCCGTGCGGTTGGCCTGCGCGACCATCCGCTTGAGGGTGTCGTCGGTGGCCCGCTTGTTGGGCAGCCCGGTCAGCGAGTCGTTGTTGGCCCGGAACTCGGCCAGCGCCAGGTTGCGCAGGTTGGCCAGCACCGGCGCGGCCTGGGCGACGGAGCTGCGGACCACGGCGTCCTGCGGCCGGGTCAGCAGCCGGGGGTGGGTGACCAGCACCGACCCGATCACCCGGCCGCCGACCAGCAGCGGCTCGCAGGTCGACCGGTTGTGCTCGTCGCTGCAGAGCGCGCAGCTGAGCAGCGGCGACCGGGCCGGGTCCTCCCGGTGCGTGCGGCCGAACCGCAGCGCCAGGCAGGACCGCGGCTCCGCCCCCAGCAGCCGGCCCGCCACCGGACTGTCCGGCGGCAGCGCCGTGGCCGCCTCCAGCCGGTTCTCGCTGTTGTTGCGGGCCAGCACCAGCGTGTGCGCGTGCGGCAGGGCCCGGTCCAGGTGCCGCCGGACCAGCTCGTGGGCCTCCTCCTCGCTGCCGGTGACCTGGAGCGTGTCGGTGAAGTCGGCCTGGTCGGCGGCGCTGCGGTCGGCGGCCTGCCGGCGCCGGCCGAGCACCAGCAGGGCGATGAGACCGGCCAGCACGGACAGCGCCGACCCGGCGAGCAGGCCCGTCCGGGTCGACGCGTACGTCGACTGCGCGCTCTCCCCGGCGTCCTGCGCCTCGGCCGCCTCCCGGCCGCGGATCGACTCCGAGCTGGCCACCATCCCGTCGAACACGTCGTTGATCTGGGTGGCCAGCGCCGCCCGTTCGGCCCGGGTCAGCGCGGAGCCGTCGGTGGCGCGCCGGTCCACGGTGCCCCGCAGCCGCTGGTAGCGATCGACGTCGGCCTGGATCTGGTCCAGGTCGATGCCGGACTCCGGGTCGTCGGCGGTGAGCAGCCGCAGGGTGCGGACCGACTCCCGCAGCCGCGGGATCGCCGAGAGGTCCAGCTGGCGCCCGAGCCGGTCGGCGACCGCCGGGTCGGACACCGCCACCTGCTGCAGCGCGGTGTCGCGGGCGCCGGACACGGCCGACACCAGCCCGGCCGTCGCGACCAGGTCGGCGACGGTGTGGTCGATCAGGGAGTCGGTGTCCGCCTTCATCCGGTGCAGCCCGAGCAGGCCGATGCCGGCGACGGCCAGCACCGCGACCAGCACGGCGCCGATCGCGGCCGCGGACCGCTGGGTGAGGCCGCGCCGGACACCGCCGACGACATCCGAGCGCAGGCGCATGCCGGGTCATCGGCCGGAAGGACCGCCGGCTTAACCCCGGCGGCCCACCGTCCTACTTGCAGCTCTTGGCGTCGTTGAAGCCCTCGCGGAAGGCCTGCACCCGGTCGAAGCCGGTCGTCCCGCGGGCCCGGGTGAAGCTGGGGGTCCCGGCCGCGTCCAGCAGCGCCCGGATCGCCTCGTCCAGGTCACCGGGCGACAGCCGCAGCCGCTGCTCGTCGGACTGGGAGAACGAGTCCCGCGCGTACCCGCCGGTGGTGCAGATCGCGCCGAGCAGGGCCGACTCGCTGTCGGTCGCGGTCGGCAGCCCGCGCCGGCTCCGCACCGCCTCCCCGTACGCCACCGCGACCAGCGAGATCGCCCCGAAGTCGCCCTGGGTCTGGGTGTAGACCTTCTCCAGCGAGTCGGTGTCGTAGTAGACCGTGTCGTCGGCCTTGCAGTATTGGGCGTCCAGCATCGGCTGCCCGTCGCACTGCGGCCGGGACGAGTCGGTGAACGGCGTCGTCGCTGCCAGCGGCTTCCAGGGCTGGCCGTAGAGCTTCTCGTACGAGTCCTTCCAGTACAGGTCGACGTCGGCCGGGCCGTCCTCCAGCGTCTTCTGGATGGTGAGGTTGCCCTGGTTGTCCTTGTCGGTCTGGGACTGGAACG
>DATINN010000274.1:0-6979 GCA_035474175.1 Mycobacteriales bacterium
CCGGGACCGGCGGGACCGGCGTCGTGGTCCGCTCGTCGACCGCTTCCGCGGGGAGGATCGTCATCGGGTCCCCACCTTCGGGTTGAGCCAGCGGTAGGACAGGTCCACCAGCAGGTTGGCCAGCACGACGACGACCGTGAAGCAGAACGCGACGCCGGTGATCACCGGCAGGTTGTGGCTGCCGCTGGCGTCGACCGCCTGCTGCCCCAGGCCCGGGATGGAGAAGAAGCTCTCGATCACCACGGCCCCGCTGAGCAGGCTGATCAGCAGCAGGCCGAGCAGCGTGACCACCGGGATGGCGGCGTTGCGCAGCGCGTGCCGGTAGACGATCGAGCGGGTCGAGAGCCCGCGCGCCCGCAGCATCGTGACGTATTCGGCCGCGAGCGCCTCGGACATCGAGTCCCGGGTCTGTTTGGCCACGAACGCCACCCCGGCCGCGGACAGCGTGGCCACCGGCAGCACCAGGCTGCGCAGCCAGCCGCCGGGCGAGGCCAGGAACGGCACGTAGCTGCCGGTCGGCAGCAGCGTCAGCTTCACCGCCAGCAGCTCGACCAGCAGCACGGCCAGCCAGAAGTTGGGGATGGCCAGGCCGAGCAGCGAGACCACGTCGACGAAGCGGCCGGCGATCCCGCCCCGGCGGGCGCTGACGATGCCGAGCCAGGTGCCGAGCAGCCCCGAGACCAGCACCGTCCCCAGGATCACCGACAGGCTCGGCTCGATCCGCTCCTTGAGCATGTCGGCCACGCTCTGCCCGCTGAACAGGTCGTTGCCGAGGCTGCCGTGCAGCAGGCCGTTGAGCCACCGGCCGTACTGGACCGGCAGCGGCTGGTCGATGCCGAGGGTGTGCCGCATCGCCTCGTACTGCTCGGGCGTGTACGTGCTGCTCTGGCTGGACAGGATGGCCCGGGCGGCGTCCCCCGGCGCGAAGGAGACGAGCACGAACGTCAGCGCGGTGACGACGAACAGCAGCGCGACCGAGGACAGCAGCCAGCGCAGCGTGGATCGGATCATGGTCGGACCTGCCTTCCGGGCCGGGGCACGGGCTCAGTGGGCGGGCGGGGGCGGCCGGGTGGCCGGGCCGGGTGGCCGGGGCCGGACGGCCGGGGCCGGGTGGCCGGGTGGCCAGGACCGGTGGCCGTGGGGCCGCCCCCGCCGCCGTCAGCCGGCCGCCGTGATCTCGGTCAGCTCCAGCAGTGGTGCCTTGGCCGAGGTGTTCACACCGGCCACCGTCTTGCGGGCGTAGTACGGCAGGGAGGTCGCGACCACCGGGACGAACCAGGCCTGGTCGGTCACGTACTTCAGGACCTGCTTGTCCAGCGTGTCCTTCTCCGCCCCGGTCGCCCGCGACGCCTTGTCGTACAGGCTCTGCAGCTGCGGGTCGGCGTAGTGGAACGGGTTGAACGCGGCCGACGGCAGGAACAGCGACGGCCCCTCCATCCACACCGGCAGCTGCCCGAACGCGGTCATGAAGGACGGGAACTTGGCCCCGAACGCGTCCGAGACGTACTGGTTGGAGTTGGCCCGGTCGGTGATCTGCAGGTCCACCCCGACCTGCTTCCACTGCTGCTTGAGCGCCTGGGCGATGAGGTTGAGCTGCTGGTATTCCGGCGTGACGAGCTTCAGCGGAAACCCGTTGGGGACGCCGGCGTCGGCCAGCAGCGACTTCGCCTTGGCCACGTCGTACGGGTAGGCGTTGTCCAGGGCCGGGTCGTAGGCGTAGCCGCCGGGCACGGTGATCTGGCTGGTCGGCTGGCCGATGCCGGCGAACAGCGCCTTGGCGATCGTGGACCGGTCGGTGGCGTAGTTGAGCGCCTGCCGCACCTTGGGGTTCTTCAGCGGCGCGGACATGGTGCCGGCCCGGTCGGCCAGCACGACCCCGCTCCACAGCAGCGGCGCGGCCGCCACGGTCAGCCCGGCCTTCCTCGCGGCGTCCACAGTGGACGGGTCGCCGACCGAGACGTCGGCCTGCCCGGTCCGGACCGCGTTGAGCGCGGACTGCGGGTTGGTGATGACGCGGATGACGACCTTCTTCCAGTGCACCGCGCTCTTGTCGTAGTAGTTGGGGTTGGGCACGAACGTGTAGTGGTCGCCGGTGGTCGTCTGGTCCTTGTCCAGCTGGTACGGACCGGCGCCGAGCGTGGCGCCGCCGAGCGTGGCCGGCGACTTGAGCCCGGCGCTGCTGATGACGCCGCCGATGATGTAGTCCTGGGTGAGTATTTCGGGGAAGTTGGGATTCGGGTTCTTCGCGGTGATGGTCACCGTCATCGGGTCGGTCGCGGCATAAGTGTTGCCGGCCAGGAACGAGGCCATCTGGCCGCCCGATTTCGCCACGTAGGTGAAGTGGTCGACGACATTCTGTGCGGTGAGCGACGTCCCGTCGGAGAACTTCACACCGTCACGCAGCTTCATCGTGAACTTCGTGTTGTCGGTGCCCTCGTACTTCCACGAGGCGGCCAGCCCCGGCGCCAGCGTGCCGTCGGACTTGCGCACCACCAGCGGCTCGTACGCCAGCTGCTCCAGCCAGGCGTTGTTCTGCACGGTCTTGGCCGGGTCGAGCGTCTGCGGGGGCACCACGGTGACGACCGTGAGCGTGTCGCCCACCGCGCCGGAGGACCGGACGTCCTGGGCGCCGCCGTTGGTGCTGGTGGGGGACGTGCAGGCCGTCAGCACCGCCAGCGCGGTGAGAACCAGGCCGGCACTTGCTGCTCTCGAATGGAAACGCACGATTCCTCCTCGTGAACGCCGGTCAGCAATTCCCGTCGGTCCACTCCGCGCGTGATTTCCGCGCCATTTCTCGGCCTTGTCGAGTGCAGGGAACACCACTGGATCGATCACTGTCAAGCTCTTCACGCGAAGCACTTCGCAAGCTATGGTCGGCCTCTCCCGCCGCGCCGGCCCCCGCGGCGGGACCAGTAGCGGGGCCCTGAGCCGCTCCGGCACACCGCCGCAGCCGCCCCCGCCGGGGCCGGACGGCACCACTCCGGGAGCAGCCCATGCCGAGACCCGACGCCCGCTTCGCCGTCGACTTCCAGCGGGACGTCCGCATACCGACCGGGACGCGCGGGGTGACGCTGTCCGCCGACGTCTACCGGCCGGTGACCACGCGGCGGGTGCCGGTGCTGGTGACCGTCCTGCCCTACCGGAAGGACTTCGTGGCGGGCGAGAGCTACGACGAGCCGGCCCGCTGGTTCGCCGCCCGCGGCTACGCCGGCCTGGTCGTGGACCTGCTCGGCACCGGCGCGTCCGACGGCGTGCGGCGGCCCGAGTTCGACCCGGGCGACGCCGAGGACGGGCTCGCCGCCGCCGACTGGGCCGCCGCGCAGCCGTGGTGCGACGGCGCGATCGGCATGTGGGGCCTGTCGTACGCGGCCAACACCACGCTGCGCACGGCCAGCCGCTACCCGGACCGGCTGCGGGCGATCGTCGCCGTCGCCCACGGGCTCGACCCGGCCCGCGACAGCGTCCACCCCGACGGCGCCCGCGGCGACCTGCACGCGCTGGTCAACCGGGGCGCGTCGATGCTGGTGCAGCAGCTGCTGCCGCCGCTGGCCGACGACGCCGCCCCGGCCAACCGGAAGCGCTGGAAACGCCGGCTGGCCGCCGGCGAGCCGGTCTTCATGGACTCCGCCCGGCACGGGCCGCACGACCCGGTCTGGCGCGAGCGGGCCATCGACGGGGCCGCGATCACCGCACCGGCGCTGTGCGTGGGCGGCTGGCGGGACGCCTTCCCGGACGGGCTGATCGACGCGTACGAGCGGATCCGGGGGCCGAAGAAGCTGCTGATGGGCCCGTGGGGACACCTGCTGCCGCACCGCTCCGCGCACGAGCCGGCCGACTTCCTGACCATCGCCCTGCGCTGGTGGGAGCACTGGCTCGGCGGCGTGCCGACCGGGGTGATGGACGAGCCCGCGGTCACGCTCTACCGGCCCGGTCCGCGGCCCCGCTGGCTCGGCTACGACCGGTGGCCGCCGCCGTCGACGGCGCTCGTCCTCGGCACCGGCGCCGACGTGCGGCTGGGCGCCGGGACTGCGGCCGGCTCCACGGTGATCGCGCGGCACGAGCCGGACGCGACCGTGGGCGCGCTGCGCGGGCTGCCCGGGCTGGGGCTGGGCGAGCAGTTCCCGCCGCAGGACCAGCACGACGACGACATGCGCTCGGTCGCGGCCACGAGCGAGCCGCTGCCCGCCGGCATCGTCATCGGCGGCCGGGCGGAGGTCCGCGTCAGCACCGCCGACGCCGTCCCCCTCGGCCGGCTCGTGGCCCGGCTCACCGAGGTCGACCCGGACGGCCGGTCCACCCTCATCACCGCGGGTGTCCACTGTGCACCGTCCACAGCACCGTCCACTGTGGACGAGCATGTGGTCACCCTGCGGCCGATCGTGCACCCGGTGCCGGCCGGGCACCGGCTGCGGGTGGCGATCGGCGACGCCGACTTCCCGCGGCTGATGCCGCTGGTCGGCCCGGCCGCCTTCGACGTGACCGCGATCGAGGTGTCGGTGCCGACGCTGCCGGAGACCGGCGGCGTCCCGGTCACGCTGCCGGCCGTGCCGCCGCCGGAGCCGGCCGCCGACCCGGGGACCGGCCTGCGCATCACCCGCGACCAGCGCGGCGACGAGATCGAGGTCGTGCTGGCCGGCGGGGTCACCGACCACCGCAGCCCGGACGGGCACCGCTACCGGCTGCGCGGCGAGCTGCGGGCCCGGGTCCGGCGGGCCGAGCCGGAGACGGCCGTGGCCACCGGCACCCAGGTCGGCGAGGTCCGGATGAGCACCGGTGAGGTCGTGACCGCCTCGGCCACCGTGCTGTGCACGCAGACCGCGCTGCGGGCCCAGGCCGAGGTGACCGCCGACGGCGCGGTGATCTTCGCCCGGTGCTGGCAGGCACCGCTGGAGCCGGACACGGCCGCCCCGGCGGAGCTGGACACGACCGCCCCGGCCGCGCCGCCAGAGCCGGACACGACCGCCCCGGCCGCGCCGTTGGAGCCGGACACGGCCGCCCCGGCCGCACCGCCGGGGTGACCCCGGACCAGGCCCCGCCGCTGGCCGACCGGGTCGTCCTCCGCACCGGCGACCTGGCCGAGCTCAACGCGCACCTGGCCCGCGCGCTGCCGCCGCGCCGGGTCAGCGGCTCCCGGCTGGCGGCCCGCGTGCACGCCGTCCCGATGCCCGCGGTCACCCCCATGTACGTCGCCTACGGCGGGAAGGTGACCGAGACCGTCCCCGCCACCGGCCCGTACGTGGTGGTGCACGTCCCGGTCGCCGGGCAGATCGCCGTCGCCGGCAGCCGGCCGGACTTCGTCGCCACCCCGCGGTACGCGGCGGTCACCCCGGCCGCGGGCCCGCTGACCCTGCGCTGGAACCGGGCCTCGGCCGCGATGCTGTTCCGGCTGGATCGCAAGGCGCTGGAGGCCGAGCTGGTCGACCTCATCGACGCGCCGGTGGAGGCGCCGCTGCGGTTCCAGGTCCGGATGGACCTCGACGCGCCGGCGGCGGCGAGCTGGCTGCGCACGGCGCTGTTCCTGGCCGCCGAGGTGGGCGGGCGCGGGAGCCTGCTGGAGAACCCGCTGCTGGCCGCCGACCTGGAGCGGATCCTGCTGCGCGGGCTGCTGCTGTGCCAGCCCCACTCCTACTCGACGCTGCTGGCGGCGGGCGGCACGGACGCGGAGCTGCCCGCGTACGTGGCCGCGGCGGTGGCGCTGCTGGAGGCGGCACCGGCCCGGCGGGTCGGCACCGAGGCGCTGGCCCGGCAGGTCAACGTCAGCCCCCGGCTGCTGCAGGCCGGCTTCCGCGCCCACCTGGGGCTGTCGCCGACGCAATACCTGCGCCAGCTGCGGCTGCGGCACGTGCACGAGGACCTGGCCGGCAGCGACCCGGCCCGGCGGCCGATGGTGGCCGAGGTGGCGTACCGGTGGGGGTTCACGCACCTGGGCCGGTTCGCGCAGGACTACCGGGCCCGCTACGGCGAGTCCCCGTCGCAGACCCTGCACCGGCGCTGAGGCCCAGCCTCCCCTCGGGGGCGCGGCGGCTCCCCCTGAGTCCGACGCGGTCCTCGCCCGGGCTACGCCGCCTGGAGGGAGCGCTTGGACAGGCCCATCGCGTACCCGTCGATGGCCGTGGTCGCCGGCGCCTCCGGGTCGGAGGACGCGCCCAGGGTGACGAAGAGCGGGGTGAAGTGCTCCACGGTCGGGTGCGCGTACGGCATCCCGGGCGCCGTGGCCCGGAAGCGCGACAGCTCGTCCACGTCGCCGCGGGCGATCGCCTCCGCGGCCCAGTCGTCGAAGTGCCGGGACCAGCCCGGGACCTGGTCCGGCCGGCTCCAGTCCAGGTACGGCAGCCCGTGCGTCATGAAGCCGGAGCCGATCACCAGCACGCCCTGCTCCCGCAGCTCCCGCAGCCGCCGCCCCAGCGCCAGCAGCGCCGTGGCGTCGTGGGTGGGGATGCTCAGCTGCAGCACCGGCACGTCCGCGTCCGGGTACATGATCTTCAGCGGCACCCAGGCGCCGTGGTCGAGCCCGCGGCCGGCGTGCTCGTGCACCTCGTCCGGCAGCACGCCGACGACCTGGCGGGCCAGCGCGGACGGGTCGGGGGTGTCGTACCGCATCCGGTAGTACATCGGCGCGAACCCGCCGAAGTCATAGACCAGCTCGGTGCCGGGCCGGGTGCTGCTGATCGACAGCGGCGCCGCCTCCCAGTGCGCGGAGACGATGAGGATCGCCTCCGGCTTGGGCAGCGAGCGGGCCCAGTCGTGCAGCTCGCGCATCCACATCGCGTCCTCGAAGGTCGGCGGCGCCCCGTGGCTGATGTAGAGGCTGGGCAGCGGACCGTCGGCCGGCGTCCACACCCGATGCGGCTCCAGCGTGGCCACGCGCGACAGATGCTCGGCGAACGGGTGCGGCATGCACCTACTGTACGACTTGATTATTGAGAGTTCAACTATTTAAAGCTGGACGATCTCACCATTCGCCAGGTAACGGAAGAGC
>DATINN010000275.1:0-2135 GCA_035474175.1 Mycobacteriales bacterium
CCGTACTCCCCGCAGGGCAAAGGGCGGCTGGCTCGTCCCTGGGGCGAGCAGAGCCGGCGCTCCACCGTGGACAAGGTCGTCAGGTCCTTCGACTCACCTCTCGATGAGCCAGTTGTCAGAGCCGTGCAGCGGATCGCCGAGGCGCGGGACGTGCCCATGGCTCAGGTCGCCCTGGCGTGGGTCCTCACGAATCCGGCAGTGTCGGCACCGATCGTCGGAGCGACGAAACCGCACCACCTGCCCGAGGCGGTCGCGGCGCTCGACCTGAACTTGACCGACGACGAAGTCACGGCGCTGCAAGAGCCGTACACCCCACACGGGCCGTCCTGGTTCTGACCCGGCATCGAGGTCCGACCTGACGGGCTCGGCCGACGGCGGGGGAGGTTCGGTCTGGCCGGCGCCGACGGCCGCTTCGGCAGCTACCAGCCGCGGGAGCGCCATTCGGGAACGGAAGGGCGTTCGGCGCCCAGGGTGCTGTCGTTGCCGTGGCCCGGGTAGAACCACGTGTCGTCGCCGAAGACGCCGAAGACGCGTGCCTCCAGGTCGTCCATCAGGGAGGTGAAGTCCTCCGGACTTGTTGTCCGGCCGGGGCCGCCGGGGAACAGCGAGTCGCCGGTGAACAGGTGGACCACGCCGTCGGCCGGGTCCTCGTACGCCAGCGCGATCGAGCCCGGCGTGTGCCCGCGCAGGTGCACGACCGACAGCGTGGACGAGCCGACGGAGACCGTGTCGCCGTGGCCGACCGTCGCGGCCACCGGCACCGGCAGCTCGGGCGCGTCGAGGGGGTGGGCGACGGTCCGGGCCCCGGTCGCGGCCGTCACCGCCGCCAGCGCCTGCCAGTGGTCGCCGTGCCGGTGGGTCGTCACCACCGTGGCCAGCGGGACGTCGCCGACCAGCTGCAGCAGCCGCTCGGCCTCGTTGGCCGCGTCGATCAGCAGGCCCTCGCCGCTGGACCCGTCCACCAGCAGGTAGGCATTGTTGTCCATCGGCCCGACCGCCAGCTTGTGGATCGTCAGGCCGCGCAGCTCGCGCGCGTCGGCCGGTCCGCCGACCTTCACGTCCCCGGAGTACGTCATGCCCTGATCCTGCCCCACGGCGTATCCTGGATCACCAGCCACCCGGGAGGTCGCGATGTCGTTCGAGACCGGAGCACCGCCCCCACCGCCGCCGCTGCCCGAGCAGCTCCCGCCCGCGCACGTGGTGCACGCCGAGGACCGGCCGGCCGAGGTCAAGCTGCAGGACGGCCGCGGCGTCCCGGTCGCCCGCCCGGCGCTGGGCTACGACTCGACCGCGGTGATCCTGATGGGTCCGCCGCCCGGGACGCGGACGTACGTGCTGCGGGCCACGGAGACCACCCAGACGACGGACTAGCCGGTGTTCGAGCGGTTCACCGACGGGTCCCGGCGCGCGGTGGTGCTGGCCCAGCAGTCGGCCGTCGACCTGCACCATCCCGCGATCGCCGCCGAGCACCTGTTCCTCGGCGTCGCCCGGGCGGAGCTGGGCAGCGCCGCCGTCGTGCTGGCCGAGCAGGGCGCGACCCCGGACCGGCTGGAGGCGGCGCTCCGGCAGGTCGCCCCGCCGGTCCCGGCCGCGCCCCGCGGCGGCGACCGGCACGTGCCGTTCACCCCGGCCGCGAAGCAGGCGCTGGAGCTCTCGCTGCGGGAGTCGATGAAGCGCGGTGCCGACGCCATCGACACCGGGCACATCCTGCTGGCCCTGCTCCGGCAGCCGGGCGACCAGCTGCCGGCCGTGCTCCGGATCGCCCACCTCGACCGGGACGCGCTCGGCCCGGCCGTCGAGTGCCGGCTGGCCGAGCTGGCCCGGGACAGCCCCGACGGGCCGCCGGCCGACCCCGCTCAGCAGGACCGGATCGAGACCCTGCTGATGGACGTCCTGGCCCGGCTGACCCGGATCGAGGCCCGGCTCGATCGAATGGGACCGGGCTGACCTGCGCGGACACGTTCCGGGAAGAAACTGTCGTACCCCGCCGCTACCGTATTGCCGACCTTCCCTCCCGTCGGCCGGAGAGAGAAACACCCTGTGGCAGACCGCCTCGTCGTGCGCGGTGCGCGCGAGCACAATCTGAAGAACGTCGACCTCGACCTGCCCCGCGACAGCCTGATCGTGTTCACCGG
>DATINN010000276.1:0-2329 GCA_035474175.1 Mycobacteriales bacterium
GTTCGGCCCCGCGACCGGCCCCACCTGCGGCATCATTCACGGGTGACCCCACCTCCGGGCGGCTTCCTGGCCGTGAGCGGCTCCGCGCCGGACCTGGCCGCGGCGGTCGCCGCGCTGGGCGCCGAGCCGGAGAGCAGTGCCGCTGCGTACGGGGGCACCGTCGTGGTGACCGCCGGGCTGTCGCCGGTCGAGCTTCCCGACGGAACCCGGGTCGCCACCCTCGCCCTCGGCCCCCGCCGGCACGAGCGGGACCTGACCCCGGCCGACACGGCCGCGGCCGTGACCGACCCCGGCGGGCTGCTGCCGCCCTTCGCCGCCGCCCGCTGGTCCGGCGACACCGTCACCGCCGGTGTCGACCGGCTCGGCTTCCGCCACCTCTACTCCCGGCGCGGCGACGGCTGGGCGGCGCTGTCCACCTCGGCCCGGGCCCTGGCCGCGCTGGAGCCGGCCGGGATCGACCGGACGGCGGTCGCGGCCCAGGGACTGCTCGGCTGGCAGCTGGGCGACCGCACCCCGTTCGCGGGCGTCTCGGTGGTGCCGGCCGGCGCGGCGGTCACGCTCGCGGCCGGCGGGCTCGCCACGGCCGAGACCGTCGCGTCCGACCTCGCTGCTCCGGACAGGGAGCGGCCGATCGGCCTGGACGAGGCCGTCGACGCCGCGGCCGACCTGCTCCGCGGGCACCTCGAGGCCTTCCTCGACGACCACCCGGACGCCGTGCTGCAGCTGACCGGCGGCCAGGACTCCCGGGTGCTGCTGGGCGCGGTCCCGGCCAAGCGCCGGCCGGACCTGCGGGTGATGACGCTGTCCGTGCCGGGCAGCCCGGACCTGGAGATCGCGGCCGGCCTGGCCCGCCGGTACGGGATGACCCACGACGTGGTCGACCTCTCCGGCCTGGAGGACCTGGACCCGGCCGCCGCGCACGCGCTGGCCGTCGACGCCGCCCGCCGGCTGGACTGCTCGGCCGACCCGCTGGCCTGGGCCGCGGTCGCGTTCGCCGAGGCCAAGCTGGAACCGCGGCCGCGGCTGGCCGGCCTCGGCGGCGAGGTGACCCGCGGCTTCTACTACCTCGGGCCGGCCCGGGCGGTGCCGGTGACCGAGCGGCGGGTGCGGCGGCTGGCCGACTGGCGGCTGTTCCCCAACGAGTCCGTCCCGGCCGACGTGCTCGACCCGGCGTACGCGGACCAGGCCCGGCGGGACACGCTGCGCGAGCTGACCGCCGTCCTCACCGCGTACGGGCCGGACTGGCTGACCGCGACCGACCGGTTCTACCTGCGGCAGCGGATGCACCGCTGGGCCGGCGTGCTGGCCTCGGCCACCGCGCTGGACCGGCTGGTGGTCAACCCGATGCTGGACGACCGGTTCCTCGACCTGGCCGCCCGGCTGCGGCCGCGGGACAAGCAGGGGTCGCGCTTCCTGGCCCGGCTGTCCTGCCGGCTGGACGAGGAGCTGTCCGCGATCCCGCTGGACGGCCGCCCGGCCCCGGCCGTGTACGCGTACCCGTCGGTGCGCAACAGCGCCGCGCTGGCCGCGATGACCGGCCGCAAGATCACCGGCAAGGTGCGGCAGCGGCTGCGCCGGGACAGCCGGCCGCCGGTGGGCGGCGAGGTCCTGGCGGCCAAGGTGGCCGAGTTCTACCGGGAGCAGCCGGCCGCGCTGGAGGCCGTCGCCGGGCTGGGCGTCTTCCGGGCCGACTGGCTGGCGGCGGTGGCCGACGGCAGCGCCGGGCTCGCCCCCGCGGCGGCCGCCATGCTGGTCAACCTCGAGGTCGCGACGGTCACTCGACCGGGCTGAGGTCGTGATCCCAGTAGTTCCCGCTCCAGGCGTTGCCGCGGTCGCCCACGTCGAAGGAGGCGACGACACCGAACGAGCCGCACGTCGGGTGGTATTTCTGGGAGAAGCGGTTGCCGATGAAGCGGATGTTGCTGGTGGCGCCCTTGGTGCCGGTGCCGCCGTAGACGCAGTAGCCGCCGCCGGCGAGGAGGTTGTTCTGGACGAGGTTGTTCTGCTGGGTGCCGAAGTCCTGGTAGAAGGCGACGGTGGCGGTCTGGTCGTACTGGTTGAAGATGGTGTTGTGGACGACCGACAGTCCGCCGCCGCCGTTGGAGGCGACGCCGACGTCGTGGGACAGGCCCGGGACCTGGGCCATGTCGTGGATGTAGGAGTCCTGCACGAGGCCGCCGCCGGAGGAGACGCCGGCGGAGCAGCCGTGGATGTCGGTGCGCAGGATGGTGGGTCTGGTGTCGCCGATGTTCAGCACGCAGGCGATGTCCTGTGGTGAACCGGCGGGGGTCTGCAGCTCCGAGTCCTCGATCCGCAGGTTCGCCGCGCC
>DATINN010000277.1:0-26633 GCA_035474175.1 Mycobacteriales bacterium
CCGCGAGCACGCTGGTCACCGCCCACGGCCAGGGCTCCGACGCGCTGACCGGGTGCGGGACCGCGGCGGTGAGCACGGTCGCGGCCAGCACCCCGGCCCAGGCCGCCAGCGGCCGGGACCGCGCCAGCGCCAGCGGCGCCGCCCGCAGCGCGCTCAGCCCCAGCGCGGCCGCCGGGCCGAGCCCGTAGTGCTGGTGCAGGTCGAGCGGGCCCAGCGCGAGCACGGCCGCGGCGAGCAGCGCCAGCAGCGTGGTCGGGGTACGCACGGGGGACACGGTCGCAGACCCGGCCGAGCCGGGCGGCCGGGACGGCGACCGGTCCCGGCCGGCCCGCCGGCGCAGGATCTCCATGCCGCCGACGCTAGGACGGCCGCGGCCCGCGCGCGTCACCCCGGGGAGCCGTCCGCACCCCCTACCGCGGACTGAGGAAGCCGACCGTCCATGACCCCCCAGGCCGGGCCGGGTCGACGCATACCTGGCAGGGTGGGCCCATGGCCGACACCGCCGCCCGATTCCGTGCACTCGCCGAGGACGCGGTCACGGACCTGCTCCAGTTCGACCCCGAGACCGCGACCTACCTCGGCGACCACCGGTACGACGACCGGCTGACGGACCTCTCCGAGTCGGGCCAGTCCCAGGCCGTGGCCCACTACGCCGACCACCGCGACGAGCTGGACAGCCTCGACACCGACGAGCTGGACCCGGCCGACGCGGTCGACGCCGAGATCCTGCGGTCCGGCCTGGACGAGCGCATCTTCGCCGCCGAGCAGCTGCGCGAGCACACCTGGAACCCGCTGCTGTGGCTGCCCGGCGACGCCCTCTACCTGCTCCTGTCCCGGGACACGATGCCGCTGGAGGACCGGCTGCAGGCGCTCGGCGCCCGGCTGCGGGCGGTGCCGGAGCGGCTGGCCGGCGCCCGCTCGACCCTGGAGAACATGCCGCGGGTGCACGTGGAGACCGCGCTGACCCAGATCTCCGGCCTGATCACCATGCTCCGGGACGAGGTGCCGCCGCTGGCCGGCACCGCCGCCCGCACGTTCATGCGGGTCGAGCCGATGCGCACCGCGGCCGAGGACGCCCTGGTCGAGCACCGGGACTGGCTGCTGGACCAGCTCGAGGACGCCGCCGGCGACCCCCGCCTCGGCCCCGACCTGTACGCGGCCAAGCTGCACCTGACCCTCGACTCCGACCTGAGTGCCGAGCAGCTCGCCGCCGCCGCCCGCGCCCACCTGGACGCGCTGACCGAGGAGCTGACCGAGCTGGCCTCGGGGTGGGTCGGGCCGGGGGACGACCCGATCCGCCGGGCCTTCGACCGGGTCGCGGCCGAGGCCCCGGACAACGACACCGTCGTCGCGCAGGCCCGGCAGGCCCTGGTCGAGGCGACCGAGCTGGTGACGGGCAGCGGGATCGTGCGGGTGCCGGCCGACCCGGTCGAGATCGAGGTCATGCCGGAGCTGCGCCGCGGCATCGCCATCGCCTACTGCGACGCCCCCGGCCCGCTGGAGGCCGGCGGCGTCACCCGGTATGCGATCAGCCCGGCCCCGGCCGGCTGGTCGGCCGAGCGGGTCGCGTCGTTCTACCGTGAGTACAACTCGGCGATGATGCGGAACCTCACCGTGCACGAGGCGATGCCCGGGCACGTCGTGCAGCTCGCCCTGGCCCGTCGCTACCAGGGCTCCACCGCGGTCCGGCAGGTGCTGGCCAGCGGCCCGTTCATCGAGGGCTGGGGCGTGCACGCCGAGCAGATCATGGCCGGGCTGGGCTTCGGCGGCGTGCCGGTCCGGCTGCAGCAGCTCAAGGCGCAGCTGCGGACGACGATCAACGCGATGCTCGACGCCGGCGTGCACGCGGCGGGGATGACCGAGGCCGAGGCGATGGAGCTGATGACCGGCCGCGGCTACCAGGAGGAGGGCGAGGCCGTCGGCAAGTGGCGGCGGGCGCTGCTGACCAGCACCCAGCTGTCGACCTACTTCGCCGGCTACACCGAGCTGGCCCCGACGCTGGCCGGCCTGACCACGTACGACGAGGTGCTGGCGCACGGCAGCCCGCCGCCGCGGCACCTGCCGGCCCTGCTGGCCGCCGGGAACCGCGAGTAGCGGCGGTGCGTCGCACCGGCATGCGCCGCCTCGCAGCCGCAGTCCTGCTCGCCGCCGCCCTGCCGCTGGCCGGCTGCGGCGGCTCGTCCGGGTCGGGCCCCGACACCCCGGCCGACCCCTCCGGCTCGTCCGGGAGCACCGGCGCACCGGCGGCCCGGCCGGTCGCGCTGCAGCGCACCGGCGGCATCGCCGGCAACCGGGACGCGGTGACCGTGCAGCCGGACGGCAGCTGGCGCCGCACGGCCAAGGCCGGCGCGCCGAGCACCGGGACGCTGTCGGCCGATCAGCGGGAGCGGCTGGCCCGGATGGCGGCCGATCCGGCCCTGCGGTCCGAGGCCACCCGGACGGTGCCCGAGACCGAGTGCGCGGACGGCTTCGACTACCGGCTCACCGCGGGCAGCACCACGGTCGCGTGGCGCGAGTGCGGGTCGGCGACGAAACCTCCGGCCGTCGCCGCTGGGATCGCCTCCTTTTTGCTCAACAGCACGAAATAACCAAAGATCTTGAGGCTCTCGGTCAAGGATTCCTAAAGAATCCGGTGACCGAATGAAGCATGCGGTGGCATCCCGTCACCCACACAGCCCTTTTTCGTGCGCAACTGATGACGCGCGTCCGGCCGCCTGCCACATTGACGCCACCGCATCCTTTTGGCTCGGCCGAAAGGCCGAACTGGCTCCCGGGAAGGGAGTACCGCAGTGAGACGTGCCATCACCATGGCCGCTGTGGCCGCTACGACCATCGCCGTGTCCGCCGGCGTGGCCACCGGAACCGCGCAGGCCGCACCCGCGCCTGCCGCAAGTCCATCGACGTTGGCGGTCAACGGCGCCGCGGCGATGGTCGCCGCCCGCCCGGCGGCGCTGCACGCCGCCGCCGGCGACAGCTTCGCCGCCCGACCGGTCATCACGTCCAAGCAGGGCCTGCAGTACGTGCCGTACCAGCGCACGTACCAGGGCCTGCGCACGTACGGCGGCGACTTCGTCGTCGTCACCAACTCGGCCGGTCAGGTGCTGTCCACCGAGGTGGCGCAGACCAAGACGATCGCGCTGAGCACCCTGACCCCGGCCGTGTCCGCCGCGACCGCCGCCGCCACCGCCCGCTCGGTCTCCAAGGCCGCCACGGTCGACGGCGTCACCGCCAACGACAAGATCGTGTACGCGCTGGACACCCCGCGGCTGGCGTACGAGACCGTCGTCGCCGGGCACACCGGCCAGCGGCCGAGCAAGCTGCACGTCTTCGTCGACGCGACCACCGGCAAGGTGATCAACTCCTACGACGAGGTCTCCGACGGCACCGGCAACGGCGCCATCTACGGCGCGGTGACGATCGCCACCAGCGGCTCGGGCACGTCGTTCTCGATGGTCGACCCGACCCGGTCGGGCATCCGGTGCCGCAACTTCACCACCGGCGCGACCCTGACCGGCACCGACGACGTCTGGGGCAACGGGGTCGGCACCAACATCGAGACCGGCTGCGTGGACGCCTACTTCACCGTCCAGCGTGAGTGGGACATGTTCGGCTCCTGGTTCGGCCGCAACGGCATCAACGGCGCCGGCGGCGGCTTCCCGCTCGACGTCGGCCTCAACGACCTGAACGCGTTCTGGGACGGCTCCCGCGTCGCCGTCGGCCACAACCAGGCCGGCGCCTGGATCGGCTCCTTCGACGTGGTCGGCCACGAGTTCGGGCACGCGCTGGACTCCAACACCCCGGGCGGCCAGTCCGGCAACGGCGTCTCCGAGGCGACCGGCGACATCATGGGCACGTCGGTGGAGTTCTTCGCCAACAACCCCAACGACCCGCCGGACTACAGCATCGGCGAGGAGATCAACCTGGTCGGCTCCGGCCCGATCCGGCAGATGTACAACCCGTCGCTCGTCGGCGACCCCAACTGCTACTCGGCGTCCATCCCGACCGCCGAGACGCACGCCGCCGCCGGTCCGTTCGACCACTGGTTCGCCCTGGCCGCCAACGGCAGCGCGGCCGCCAACGGCCAGCCCGCCAGCCCCACCTGCAACGGCTCCACGGTGACCGGCATCAGCGAGCGCACCGCCGCGACGATCTTCTACAACGCCATGCTGTCGAAGACCGCGGGCATGACCTACCTGCGCTACCGCACCGCGACGCTCAACGCGGCCAAGAACCTGACCCCGGGCGTCTGCACCAACTTCAACACGATCAAGGCGGCCTGGGACGCGGTCTCCGTGCCGGCCCAGGCGGCCGACCCGACCTGCAGCACCGGTGGTGCCGTGACCGTCACCAACCCGGGCGCCAAGTCCGGCACGGTCGGCACCGCGATCGCGCCGTTCACGCTGACCGCCTCGCCGGCCGCGACCTACACCTGGTCCGCGACCGGGCTGCCGGCCGGGCTGAGCATCGGCTCCACCACCGGCACCGTGTCGGGCACCCCGACCACCGCCGGCACGTTCACGGTGACCGCCACCGCCACCAGCTCGGCGGGCTCCGGGAGCACGTCGTTCACGTTCACGATCTCGCCCGCGGGCGGGGGCGCCTGCACCAGCCCGGGCCAGAAGTTCGGCAACCCCGGCTTCGAGACGGCCTCGGCCCCGTGGACGGCCACGGCCGGCGTGATCGGCGCCAACACCGGCACCGGCGCCCCGCGCACCGGCACCCGGGACGCGTGGCTGGACGGCTACGGCACCACCCACACCGACACGCTGTCCCAGACGGTGACCATCCCGGCCGGGTGCACGGCCTCCACGCTGACCTTCTGGCTGAAGATCGTCAGCTCGGAGACCACCACCACGACCGCGTTCGACCGGCTCACCGTGCAGGTCGGCACCACCACCGTGGGCACGTTCTCCAACCTGAACAAGGGGACGACGTACGTGCAGCGGTCCTTCCCGGTCGGCTCCTTCGCCGGGCAGTCGGTGACGGTGCGCTTCACCGGCACCGAGGACGCGTCGCTGCAGACGTCGTTCGTGATCGACGACACCGGGCTCAACGCGGCCTAGCCGCCTGACGGCCTGACGGCGGAGCGCCGGTCCTTTGTGGACCGGCGCTCCGTTGTCACTGGATGCGACATTCCGGCAGGACCGGGTACGGAGACCCCGTCCGGGTGCAGAATGCGGGCATGACGCTCGATCCGCAGGTGCAGGCGATCCGGGCCCGCCGGGAGGCCGAGGGCTACACCCCCTTGTACGAGATGTCGCTGGAGCGGGCCCGGGCCGAGGACCTGGCCTCGATCCAGGCCTCCAGCGGGCCGCCCGAGGAGGTCGCGTCCGTCCGGGAGGGGTGGATCGACGGCCCCGACGGCCCGCTGCGGCTGCGGATCTACCGCCCGGCCGGCGACGGCCCGCTGCCCGCGCTGGTCTACTTCTTCGGCGGCGGCTGGGTGCTGGGCACCATCGACACCAGCGACGCGATCTGCCGGGCCCTGGCCAACGCGGCCGGCTGCGTCACGGTCTCGGTCGGCTACCGGCTCGCCCCCGAGCACAAGTTCCCGGCCGCGCTGCACGACTGCGCCGCCGCCGTGCGCTGGGTCGCCGCCAACGCGGCCGAGATCGGCGTCGACCCGGGCCGGCTGGCCGTCGGCGGCGACAGCGCCGGCGGCAACCTGGCCGCCGCGGTCACCCTGCTGTGCCGGGAGCGCGGCCCGGCGCTGGCCCACCAGCTGCTGGTCTACCCCAACACCGACTTCGCCGCCGACACCCCGTCCCGGCGGGAGGCGGTCGACCGGCTGCTGTTCAACCGGATCTCCGTCGAGTGGTATTACGGGCACTACCTGGAGTCCACATCGGACGGTGCCGACCCGCTGGTGTCGCCGCTGCGGGCGCCGGACCTGAGCGGGCTGCCGCCGGCCACCGTCGTGACCGCCGAGTACGACCCGCTGCGGGACGAGGGCGAGGCGTACGCGGCCCGGCTGGCCGAGGCCGGGGTGCCGGTGGAGCTGCGCCGGTTCGACGGGATGATCCACGGCTTCTTCGCCATGTCGGGCGAGCTCGACCAGGGTCGCGAGGCCGTCGCCTGGGCCGCCGACCGGCTCCGCGCCGCCTTCGCGGCCGAGCGGGTGGCGTGAGCGTGCTGGCGGGCGGGCGGCTGCACTCCTCGCTGGCCGACCCGCTGCTGTCGGCGATGACCTTCCTCAACGAGGTCACCTCGCGCTTCCCGGACGCGATCTCCTTCGCCCCCGGCCGCCCGTACGAGGGGCTGTTCGACCCGGACAGTGTCACCGCCGACATCGCCGCCTACACGGCGTACCTGCGGGACGGGCTGGGTTTCGGGCCGGGGCGGGTCCGGGAGGCGCTGTTCCAGTACGGCCGGACCAACGGGCAGATCCACGCGCTGGTGGCCGAGACCGTCGGCAACGACGAGGACCTGCACGTGGCGCCGGAGGCGGTGGTGGTCACCGTCGGGGCGCAGGAGGGGATGCTGCTGGCCGTGCGGGCGCTGGCGGCCGGGCCGGCCGACGTGCTGCTGGTCAGCTCGCCCTGCTACGTCGGGATCACCGGGGTCGCGCGGCTGCTCGACGTCGCGGTCGAGCCGGTGCCGGAGGGTCCGGACGGGCCCGACCCGGACGCGGTGACGGCCGCGGCCCGGCGGGTGCGGGCGTCCGGGCGCCGGCCGGTGGCCTTCTACGTGGTGCCGGACTTCGCCAACCCCTCCGGCGCCAGCATGACCGTGGCCGACCGGCACCGGCTGCTGGCGGTCGCGGCCGAGCAGGACCTGCTGGTGATCGAGGACAACCCGTACGGGTTCTTCGGCCGGGACGACACCGTCCGGCCGACGCTGAAGTCGCTGGACACCGAGCACCGGGTGCTCTATCTCGGCTCCTTCGCCAAGACCTGCTTCCCCGGCGCCCGGGTCGGCTACGTGCTGGCCGACCAGCCGGTGCGCTGGCCCGACGGCACCGTGACCCTGCTCGCCGACGAGCTGGCCAAGATCAAGAGCATGACGACGGTGAACACGCCGTCGCTGACCCAGGCCGCGATCGGCGGGCTGCTGGTCCGCAACGGCTGCCGGCTGCGCGGCGCCAACGCGGACACGACCCGGTTCTACCGGCGGAACATGGAGCGGCTGCTGGCCGGGCTGGAGGCCGAGCTCGGCGCGCATCCGGACGTGCGCTGGAACGCGCCCGGCGGCGGGTTCTTCGCGGTGGTGCAGGTGCCGTTCGCCGCCGACGACGCCGCGCTGGAGGTCTCCGCGCGCGAGCACGGCGTGCTGTGGACGCCGATGTCGTCGTTCTACCTGGACGGCGGTGGCACCCACGAGCTGCGCCTGTCCTGCAGCTACGTCCAGCCGGAGGAGGTCGACGAGGGGGTCCGCCGGCTGGCCGCCTTCATCCGCACCCAGACCCAGACCCAGACCCAGACCCGGGCCCCGGCCCCGGCCGAGGCGGCGGCCCCGGCGCCCGCGCACCGCTGACCCCGGCGCGGGGTGGGGTCACGGCGCGGGGGTGGGGCCGGGGCGCGGGGTGGGGCCGGGGCGCGGAGTGGGGGAGCGCCGCCGGCGGGATGAGGCTCAGTGCCAGCCGGTCGCCGCGACCGCGACGGCCGTGCGGTCGAGGCTGTCGATCGTGGGCCGCCCGGCCAGCAGCAGGCACTCCTCCAGCTGCTCGGCCAGCAGCTGCAGCACTGCGGTCGCGCCGGCCTGCCCGCCGGCCGCCAGCCCCCACAGCACCGGCCGCCCGACCAGCACCGCCCGCGCCCCCAGCGCCAGCGCCGCGAACACGTCCGAGCCGCGCCGGATCCCGCCGTCCAGCAGCACCGGCACCGAGGCCGGGACCGCGTCCACGATGGCCGGCAGCGCGGCCAGGCTGGGCAGCGCCGCGTCCAGCTGCCGGCCGCCGTGGTTGGACACGATCAGCCCGTCCACGCCGTGCTCGACCGCCAGCCGCGCGTCCTCCTCGGTCAGCACGCCCTTGAGCAGCAGCGGCAGGCTGGTCCGGGCCCGCAGCCAGGGCAGGTCGGCCCAGGTGACCGACTGGTCGAAGCGCTCGGCCGAGTGCCGCTGGATCGCCGACGTGCCGGCCGCCACCGCGTGCGTGGAGCCCATCACGGCCGGGTCCACGTTGACGGCCTGGACGTCGTCGGGCAGCACGAAGGACGAGCCGAGGTCGCGCGGCCGGCTGGCCACCCGGGGCGCGTCCACGGTCAGCACCAGCGCGCCGGCCCCGGACTCCTCGGTCCGCGCGATGACGTCGGCGAACGCGTCCCGGTTGCGCAGCCAGTAGAGCTGCTGCCAGCGCGGGCCGGGCGTGGCCGCGGCCATGTCGGCGAAGGTCCGGCTGGCGAAGATGCTGGACACGAAGGCCGCGCCGACCGCGCCGGCCGCCCCGGCCGAGGCCACCTCGCCCTCCGGGTGCGCCAGCCGGTGGTACGCCATCGGCGCCACCCCGAACGGCACCGCCCAGTCGACCCCGAACACGCTGGTGCGCAAGGAGATCGAGGACACGTCGACCAGCACCCGCGGCCGCAGCGCGACCCGGTCGAAGGCGGTCCGGTTGGACCGCAGCGTCCGCTCCGCCCCCGAGCCGCCCTGGAAGTAGCCCCAGACGTCGGCCGGCAGCACCGCCCGGGCCGCGGCCGCGACGTCGCCGAGAGCGCCCTCGTCCGGCCCGCCCGGCTCCACCGGCTGCCCAGCCGCTCCGTCGCGCTCGACCCACACCACCGCCATGCCCGGCCTCCCCGGCTCGCCCGCCCGCTGCCCCCATCATCGCCGCTCGCCCCGCTGGTCCGACCGGGTGTCCGTGCGGGCATCCGGGCCATTGCCGAGCGATGCGTGCCCGTTTAGGGTGACCACTGTCCGTTCGCACCAGGAACGGTCGGACACGTCGCGTCCGGGCGGGTCGTGCCGGTCAGGAGTGGGGGGACGCCGTGCCGGGGAAGGATCTCTACCGCACCATCCGGCTCATCCGGCGCTTCGAGGAGCGGGCCCTGGAGCTGGTCAGGGCCGGCGAGATCGGCAGCGGCATCCATCCCTGCATCGGCCAGGAGGGCGTGGCGGCCGGCGTCTGTGCGGCGCTGGAGCCGGGCGACCGGATCCTCGCCACCCACCGCGGCCACGGTCACCTGCTGGCCAAGGGCACCGACCCGCGCCGGCTGATGGCCGAGATGGCCGGGCGGTCCACCGGCATCGACGCCGGCCGGGGCGGCTCGTTCCACCCGTCCGACCCGGATGCCGGCGTGGTCGGCGCGACCGGCACCGTCGGCCACAGCGTCGGCATCGCCGCCGGGGTGGCCTGGGCGCTGGCCCGCGCCGGCGGCGGCCGGGTGGTGGCCTGCTTCTTCGGCGACGGCGCGGTCAGCCAGGGCGCGCTGCTGGAGGGCCTCAACCTGGCCTCGCTCTGGCGGCTGCCGGTCGTGTACGTCTGCGAGAACAACGGCTACGCCACCACGCTGCCGGTCGCGACCGCGGTGGCCGGCACGATCACCGGCCGGGGCGAGGCCTTCGGCATCCCGTCCCGGACCGTCGACGGCCAGGATCCGGAGACGGTGCTGGCCGCGACCGCGGAGGCCGTGCGCCGGGCCCGGGACGGCGGCGGGCCGAGCCTGATCGAGATGAGCACCTACCGGTTCCTCGGCCACCACACCTTCGAGAGCTCGGTCCGGCTGCGCTACCGGGACGAGGCCGAGGTCGCGGCCTGGAAGGAGCGGGACCCGCTGCAGATCCAGGCCGCCCGGGTGTCCGAAGCGGACCGGGCCCGGATCGACGCCGAGGTCGAGGCGCTGCTGGACGAGGTCGTGGCGTACACGCTGGCCAGTCCGAGACCCGACCCGGCCGGCGGGCTCGACCATCTCTACGCGGACGCGATCCCGGTCCGGGCTGGGGTCTCCTGATGCCGAAGCTGTCCTACCTCAAGGCCCTCAACCGCGCCCTGGGCGACGAGATGGCCCGCGACGACACCGTGTTCCTGCTCGGCGAGGACGTCAACCACGCGCTGACCAACACCACGCACGGGCTGCTGGAGCGCTTCGGTCCACAGCGGATAGTCGAGACCCCGCTCTCGGAGCAGGGCTTCACCAACTTCGCCACCGGGGCCGCGATGGCCGGGCTGCGGCCGGTGGTGGAGTTCCAGATCCCGTTCCTGCTGCTGCTGGTGTTCGAGCAGATCACCAACCAGGCGGCCAAGTTCCGGCAGATGAGCGGCGGGCAGGTCTCGGTCCCGGTGACCTACCTGCTGCCGTCAGCGGGCTGGCGCAAGGAGTGGGGCGGCCAGCACTCCGACCAGCCTTACTCGCTGTTCGCCCACATGGGCGTCAAGACGGTGGTCCCGGCCACCCCCACCGATGCGTACGGGCTGCTGCTGACCGCGATCCGGGACGACGACCCGGTGGTGTTCTTCGCCCCGATCGCCGCGCTCGGCGTCCGCGAGGACGTCGACCACGCCGCCCTGCAGCCGGTCCCGCTCGGCGTCGGCCGGGTCCACCGGCCCGGCACCGACGTCACCCTGGTCGCGATCGGCCACCCCGTGCACGACGCGCTCGCGGTGGCCGAGGAGCTGGCCGGCGAGGTGTCGGTCGAGGTCTTCGACCCGCGCACGGTGCACCCGTTCGACTGGGCCGGGCTGGCCGCCTCGGTCGCGCGCACCGGCCGGCTGGTCGTGGTCGACGACGCCAACCGCAGCTGCGGCCTGGCCGCGGAGATCCTGGCCACGGCGGCCGAGGAGTTCGCGCTGGCGGCGCCGCCGGTGCGGGTGACCCGGCCGGACGGGGCGATCCTGGGGGCGGTGCCGCAGCTCGACCTGGCCCTGCAACCGAGCCGGGAGCAGATCGCGGTGGCGGTGCAGAAGGTCCTCAAGAGCACCGGATGACAACTGGGGGGACGGCATGGCGGAGCACGTCCTGGTCACGTTCGCGGGCGAGGGGTCCGGCCGCGGCGAGCTGAGCTGGGGTCAGCGCGGCGTCTGGCGCACGATCACGGCCGACGGCGAGGCGAAGACGATGGGCGGCGTCGTCGCGATCCCGGGTGGGTCCACAGTGGACAAGATGGCGGGGTCGCTGCGGTTCGTGCTGGGCCGGCACCAGTCGCTGCGGACGAAGCTGCGGCCCCGGCCGGACGGCACGGCCGGCCAGGAGGTCTTCGCCGGCGGCGAGCTGGCCATGGAGATCGTGGACGTGCCGGCCGGCGAGGACGCCGGCGCGGTCGCGGCGGCGGTGCAGCGCCGGCTGAAGACCGACCCGTTCGACTACGCGAACGACTGGCCGGTGCGGGCGGCCGCGATCCGGCAGGACGGCCTGGTCACCCACGCCGTCGTCATCTACCTGCACACGTCCCTGGACGCGCAGGGGCTGACCGTGCTGATCCGGGATCTGTCCGGGCACCTGGCCGGGGTCGAGCCGGAGCCGGTCACCGCGATGCAGCCGCTGGAGCTGGCCGACCGCCAGGGCACGCCGGCCGTGCAGCGGCAGAGCCAGGCCTCGCTGCGGCACATGGAAAACGTGCTGCGGGCGGTGCCGGCCGGGGCCTGGACGCCGACCGGCGCCGACACCGACGAGCACGACACCCTCTACTACTGGTCGCCCCGGCTGGCCCTGGCGGTGGCGGCGGTGGCCGAGCGGCACGGCATCGACACCTCGCCGGTCGTGCTGGGGGCGTACGCGCTGAGCCTGGCCCGGGAGACCGGGGTCGACCCGCTGGCGGTGCAGATCGCCGTCAGCAACCGGTTCCGGCCGCGGCTGGCCGGCACGGTGGCGCCGCTGGCCCAGGTCGCGCCCTGCCTGCTCGAGCTGTCGGGCACGACGCTGGCCGGGGTGGTCGGCCGGGCCTGGCGCGGCGCGATGACCGCGTACAAGCACGCCTACTACGACCCGGCCGGGCGCTCGGAGCTGGTCGCCCGGCTGACCGCGGAGATCGGGCCGCAGGCCGACCTGTTCGTGTTCTTCAACGACCGGCGGGGCCAGGACCGGGTGTCCACGCCGGTGCCCGACCCGGTGCTGCTGCCGTCCACACTGGACGGTCTGCGGCCGCGGAGCACGGCCCGCTGGGACCTGATGGCCGGGCCGATGCTGGAGTCGCTCTACCTCGACGTGGACGACCGGGACGGCGCGCTGGAGCTGACCTACACAGTGGACCTGCGGATCCTGAGCCGGGCCGGGGCCGAGCGGGTGCTGCGCGGGGCCGAGGACATCGCGGTGGCGATGGCGCTGGAGCCGGACGCGCCCAGCGGGGTGCCGGCCCGGGCCGCCGAGCCGGCGGTGGCGCGGTGACCGCACTGGCCGGGGTCGGCGGCCACCTGCCCGAGCTCAGCGTCACGATCGAGGACCTGGCCGGCTACCTGGAGCTGGCGCCGCGGCAGGTGCAGGTGTTCCGGCGCTTCCACGGGCTGGCCGCGGTGCCGCGCCGGGCGCCCGGGGAGACGCTGACCGACCTGCTGGTCGGCGCCGGGAGTGCCGTCAAGGAGCTGGCCGGCAACGAGCACCGGGTCCGCTACGTCCTGCACGCGCGGGGCCTGCCGGTGGTCACGCCCTACCCGGCCAACCTCGTCCGGGACGTGGCCCGGCGGCTCGGGCTGGAGCGGGCCACCAGCTTCGCCATCACCCACCACGCCTGCGCCACCAACCTGCTCGCGATCGACGCCGCCGGCCGGCTGCTGGCCGAGGACGGCGACCCGGACGCGCTGGCCCTGATCGTGGCCGGCGACGCGATCTGGACCAAGGAGGCGGAATACGTCGCGGAGATCTCGGTCTTCGGCGAGGGCGCCGGGGCCTGCCTGGTCGCCGCCGACGGGCCCCGGGACCGGGTGCTGTCCTACGTCACCCGGTGCCGGGGCGAGTACGACGGGCGCATCATGGACGACCCGGTGCTGCTGGCCCGGTTCCAGCGGGAGTATCCGGAGGCGCTGGCCGACGTGGTCGTCGCCGCCGTCGAGCGGGCCGGGCTCACCCTGGCCGACATCAGCCTGATCCTGCCGCACAACGTGAACACGGTGTCCTGGCGGCGGCTGGCCCGGCGGATCGGCTACCCGGTCGAGCGGATCCTGCTCGACAACGTGCCGATCACCGGGCACAGCTCGACCGCGGACGCGTTCCTCAACTACGCCACCGCGGCAGAGCGCGACCTGCTGGAGCCGGGCCGGCCGTACCTGATCGCGGCGGCCGGGCTCGGGGCCACGTTCAGCGCGATGGTGCTCTCGCACTAGGGAGATCGATGACCGAGTTCACCGCCGAGCGCGGCCTGCCACTGTCCACACCGGACTACGTCCGCGGCTGGGAGGAGTGCCGGGCCGCGCTCACCGGCTCCCAGCTGCTGTCCGACCCGGCCAGCGCCGGCTACGAGGTCAAGCCGACGTACAACATGCTGCTGCTGGACGGGGAGCTGCACGAGGCGGTGCGCGGGCTGGTGACCGGCTGGCTCGGCCGGGCCCGGGTGGACGCGGTCGGGCAGCGGCTGGCGGCGACCGGCGCGGCGCTGGTGCCGGCGCTGCTGGAGCGGCCCGACGCCGACCTGATGGCCGACCTGGCCGAGCCGCTGGTGCTGGACGGGATCCTGTCCACGATGGAGGTCGCCGACGACCGCCGGGCGGCGCTGGGTGAGCTGGCCGGGCGGATGCTGGGGCTGCTGGAGCCCTACCTGCCGGCCGAGGAGCGGCGCCGGGCCGCGAGCGCCGCGCTGCGCACGACGATCCTGTTCGAGCGGGACGGCGCGGCCGGGACCGCGACCGGCTTCCACGCCGTGCTGGAGGACGCCGCCCGGACCGGGCTGATCCCGGTCCGGCTGGCCCGCTCGACGCCGGTCGTCATGCTGCACGGCGGCTATGAGAACCCGCTCAACCAGCTCGGCTGCATCATCGCCTGGGCCGTCCAGGACCCGGACCGGTTCCGGGCCGCGGCGGCGAGCGCGCCCGGCGTCCTGTTCGAGGAGGTGCTGCGGACGTTCTCGCCGGTCCGGCTGGCCGCGCGCTGGGCCGTGTCCGACGACGGTGACCTGCCCGTACGGCGGGGCACGTTCGTCTGGGTCGACCTGGAGAGCGCCAACCGGGACGAGCGCCGGTTCCCGGCCGCGGCCGAGCTGGACCTGGCCAAGCGACGCGGCCACCTCGGCTTCGGCTGGGGCAGGCACATGTGCCCCGGCACCGGGCTGGCCCGGCTGGAGGGCCTGGTGCTGATCCAGGCCCTGGCCGCGCTGCCGGTGGACTACCTGCGCGGGTTCACCGTCGAGTGGCGGGAGGGCGAGCTGGCCCGCGGCCCCCGCCGGATCACCCGCAGGTAGCGCCTATTCCACAGTGGACAGCACGGTCGCCGGCCAGGTGTCCGGGTCGGGGCCGTGCGCGTTGATCAGCGCCAGCGCGATCCGCTCCAGCCCGAACGCCATGCAGGAGGTGTGGCCGACCTCGTCCCCGGCCCGGAAGCCGTACGCCTCGCCGAAGTGGTCCTTGTGCAGGTTGGCCGACGCGATCGCCTGCACCACGCCCGGTGCGACCGGCGCCGTGAACTCCAGCTTCAGCTCCTGCAGCCGCTGCGCCGCCGCGTAGAGCTTGCGGCCGGGGCCGAAGAACGGGTCGTCGGCGACCTCGACGGCGTTGTCCAGCCCGAGCGCCGTGAGCCAGTGCGGGATCCGGTCGACCCAGCCCGCCCGCCAGGCCTGGCAGTGCTCCGGGCTGCCCGCGGTGACCAGCTCGGTCATCCGGAACGAGCGCAGCCGGCCCTGCTCGGCCGAGGCCTCCTGCCGGAAGCAGGTCGCGTCGACGTGGAAGCGGGCCGGCGCGGCCAGCAGGTCCTGCCCGGTCAGCGTGCCGTAGACCGGGTAGCAGGCGGCCGGCAGCAGGACCAGGTCGCTGATCTGCTGCTGGGCATACCACTCGCCGCTGCCGTCGGCCAGGGGCGCGAGCCGGGCCCACTCCCGCGGCGTGCCGGCGAAGCTGTGCACGGTGCCGAGCAGCTGCGGGAACGTGTTCACGTAGCCGGCGTGCTCGATGGTGGCCCGGGCGATCACCGGCGGGATGTGCAGCCGGGTGTACGCCCCACCCGCCGCCGGGTCCGCCACCGAGGCCGCGGCCAGCCGGTCGATCCCGGTGCCGAGCAGCGCGATGATCCGCTCGAACGACTCCGGGTACAGGTACACCCCCGGCGCCGAGGTGGGCCGGGGCAGCCCCGCGGCGGTCGTGGGAGCGGCGATGTCGGTCATCGGGGCGATCCTCCAAGATCGTCGGTGAAGTCGAAGGCGGCCAGGCCGATCCCGCCGTCGTCGGCGTCGGCCACGAGCACCAGGCCGGTGTCGTGGTCCAGCAGCTGCCACCACGCGGCGGTGTAGGGCTGGCCGGCCGGGCCGGGGGAGTGCTTGACCCCGTCCGGCGCCGCGACGCCGGCCAGCCCGGAGCCGGTCACCAGCGTCACGTCCCCGCGGTCGCCGGCCAGTGCCGCCACGGCCGCGCCCAGGTCGTCCACTGTGGACAGCTCGACCAGGCGGCCGGGACCGGCCGCGTCGAGCAGCAGCGCGACCGCGGCATGCCGGTCCGGCACCCGCGCGTCGGCGGGGACCTGGTAGTGCACTGTGGACTGCTCGGCCACCACCAGCACCCCGCGCCCGGCCCCGGCGTACGACCGGAGCAGCCGCAGGGCCGTGAACGGGGCCAGCGTGCCCTGCTCGCAGATCGCGAAGGCGTTGGGCTCACCCGGGCAGACCGAGCTCAGGTACGTCGCGGCCGAGCGGCCCGGCCGCACGTCGTGGATCCCGAACGCCAGCACGAGCACGTCGACCGCCTCGTCCGGCCGGACGATCCCGGGCAGCAGCTCCTCGGCCATCTCCCCGTACGTCTGGCCCTGGCCCACCAGCTCCGGCCGCCAGGGCAGGCCGAGGGTCCGGCCCAGGTCGGCCATGAAGGCCGGCAGCGCCGGGTCCCGGGCGTACACCGAGGTGTCGCCGAACGAGCGGCGGGCCGACCGCCGCAGCCCCAGGCTCACTCAGTGACCGCGTGCCCGGTGACGAAGTCCGCCAGGGTGCCGACCGAGCGCAGGTCGTCCTGGTCGATGTCCTCGACGTCGACCTGGATGTCGAGGTCCTCCTCCAGCTCCAGCAGCAGCTCCAGCGTGGTCACCGAGCTGAGCCCGAGCTCGTCGAACAGCGACGTGCTCTCGGCCAGCTCGGGCAGCTCGCGGCGCAGCACCCGGGGCAGCAGCGTGGTCATGCTCGCGACGACCTGCTGGCGCAGGGTCGTGTCCAGCTCGGTCATGCCGACCTCCACAGGGTTGGGCAGTAGGCCGGGTCGGTGTAGTCGGGATCGCCGGTCTCGGTCCGGCGGACCAGCACGTCGTGGTTGTAGACGACCGGGTCGCCGTTGGGCCGGGTGTAGGGCCGGTAGCGGTTGTCGCCCGGCTGCAGGTGCAGCGAGATCGCCCGCCGCGGCCGGTCCGACAGGTTCTGCCCGCTGCCGTGGTACGTCCGGCAGTGGTGGAAGTTCATGTGGCCCTTGGGGATCGTGATCGGCAGCGTGACGACCTCGCGCCCGTTGTGGGCGGCGTTCGCGGCCAGCAGCTGCTCCAGCTCCTCCGGGTTGCGGGCGGCGAAGTGCCGGGTCGAGTCGTCGCCGGGGATCTCGGCCCAGGTGTGGCTGCCGTCCACCATCGTGATCGTGCCCATCTCCTCGGTGCAGTCGTGGAAGGGCAGGAAGCCGGTCAGCATGCTGGTCGACGTGCAGGTCTGCCAGTAGTGCCGGTCCATGTGCCAGGGCACCCGGTTGGTCGGCTCGCCCGGCACCGGCGGCTTGTAGATCAGCGTGGACTGCCAGATCCGGATCTCCTCGGCCTGGGCCAGCCGGGCCGCGACCGCGCCGATCAGCGGCTTGCGCAGCAGCGCCCCGATCGGGTCGCTGAGGCAGTGCACGTAGTCGTTGTGCCGCTGCACCGGGCCGGCCTCGGGCGTCCACCAGGCCAGGTTGACCGGCCGCACCGGCAGCTCCCGGTCCACCGCCCCGGCGTAGAACGCCTCGCTGGCCTCGACCAGCGCGTCGATCTCGGCGTCGGAGAACAGCTTGCCCGACAGCCACCAGCCGTGCTCGGCATACCACTGCACGTCCTCGTCGGTCGGCAGCAGCGCCCGCTCGGCGTCGGTCAGGGCGGCGTACGGGTCGGTCGTCCCGGTCACGGGGATCGTGGTCACGTGGTCGCCTCTCGGTCGGGGATCGGGGATCAGCCGGCGGACAGCGGAGCAGGGTCGGGCTCGGCCGCGTGGGCGACCCGGGACAGCTGGGCCCGGGACCGGTCCAGCTCCACCGCCCGGTAGAGCGCGCTGATGTTCGAGGTGCCGAACGTGCGGGCCAGCCGCCGCTCGATCAGCTCGAAGAAGAACGTCCGGCGCGGGTGGGTGGACCGGCTGAAGATCTGGAACAGCTCGCCGCTCTCGTCCCGGTCGACCAGCACGTCGAGCTCGCGCAGCACCGCCAGCGGCACGTGCGTCGACTCCGGCAGCCGGGCCAGCTCCTCGTAGTACGCCCCCGGCGCGGACAGGAAGCCGACCCCGCGCCGGGACAGGGTCCGCACCGACGTCGCGATGTCGTCCGTGCGCAGGGCCAGGTGCTGCACGCCCGGCCCGCCGTGGGCGGCGACGAAGTCGTCGATCTGGCCCCGGTCCCGGGTCGGGTCCGGCTCCAGGATGGTGAGCGTGATCGTGCCGGTCGGGCTCTGCACGACCTCGGAGTTCATCGCCTGGGTGCCGACCTCGATCCGCTCGGTGAAGATCGAGGCGAAGCCGTACACGTCCTGGTAGAGGGCCACGGTGGTGGCCAGCTCGCCGGCCGGGACGCAGACCGCGATGTGGTCGACCTCGTCGAGCAGGTCGAGCGGGTCGCCCTCCGGCGGGGCGGCGACGGTCGCGTCCGGCTCGGCGAAGCGGGCCGCGAGCGCGCCCGGGGCGACGAACCGGTGCCCGATCGAGCCGAAGGCCCGGACCCGGACCGCGTCGAGCGGGTCGCCCCAGCCGGTCGGCTCGGCCGCCGGCAGCGGCACCGCCCCCTTGTCCAGCGCCTCCAGCAGCGTGCCGGCCGGGTCGGCGGTGGCCAGCGCGACGGTGCCGACCCCGGGCCCGTGCGCGTTGACGAACTGCCGGGCCGGGTGGTCGGGCGCGGTCGCCGCCGTGACCAGGAGCTGGATGCCGCCCTGGCGCAGCAGCACGCTGCGCTGCCCGCGGGCGTCCGGGCCGAGCGCGCCGGCGACCCGGAAGCCGAAGCCGTCGCAGAGCACCCGGGCGGCGCGATCGGCGTCCGCGGCGTAGAACTCGACGTGGTCGATGCGTTGGGTGTCCATGGTGGACCTTCTTCAGTGGCCGGTGGTGCCGGCGGGGGACGGATGGGGGACCGCGCGGGTCACGCGCGTGCTCGGCGGGGTCAGCAGCAGGCTGACGTCGTGGCCGCCGAAGGCGAACGAGTTGGTCAGCGCCGCCCGGAGGGCTCCGGCGCGCGGTTCGCCGCGGACGTGGTCCAGGTCGCAGCGCGGGTCGGGATCGTCGAGGTTGGCGGTCGGCGGCAGCAGGCCGCGGCCGACCGCGAGCGCGGTGGCCACCGCCTCCAGCGCGCCGGAGCCGCCGAGCAGGTGGCCGGTGACGGCCTTGATCGAGCTGACCGCGGGCCGGTGGTCGCCGAACACGGCGCCGATCGCGGTCGTCTCGGCCACGTCGCCGAGCGGGGTGCTGGTGCCGTGGGCGTTGACGTAGTCCACATCGGACGGTGCCAGGCCGCCGTCGGCGATCGCGCGGCGCATGCAGGCGGCGGCGCCGGCCCCGTCCGGGCGCGGCGTGGTCGGGTGGTGCGCGTCGGTGGCGGCGCCCCAGCCGGACAGGTCCGCGTACGCCGCGGCGCCGCGGGCGTCGGCGGTCCCGGTCCGCTCCACCACCACCACGGCCGCGCCCTCGGCCAGCACGAACCCGTTGCGCCGCCGGTCGAACGGGCGGCTGGCCAGCGCCGGGTCGTCCCAGTTGCGGGCCAGCGCGCGGGCGTTGGCGAAGGCGGCGGCGATGGTCGGGTGCAGCGGCGCGTCGAAGCCGCCGCAGACGACCACGTCGGCCTCGCCGCCGCGGATCAGCCGCAGTCCCTCCGCGATCGACTGCGCGCCCGAGGAGCAGGCGGTGGAGATGGACGAGCTGTAGCCGGTGATCCCGTAGGCGATGGCGATCCGGGCCGCCGCCATGTTGGCCAGCATCCCGGGCAGCAGGTAGGGGCTGACCGCCGGCCGGCCGCGCTCGCGCCGGGCCGCGGCGAAGTCCTCGTACGACTCCAGCCCGCCGCCGCCGGTGGAGACCACGACCGCGACCCGCTCCGGGTCGACGTCGGTGCCGATCCGGATGCCGGAGTCGGCGACCGCGTCGTGGGCGGCGGCCAGCGCCAGCAGCACCGAGCGGTCCACGGCCCGGGTCTCGGTCGGCGGCAGCACCTCGGTGGCCTCGATGTCCGGCGCGATCCCGGCCGCGTCGAGGTAGCCGGCGACGACGTGGTCCGGCGGCGGCGTCCGCAGCCCGGACCGGCCGGTGCACAGCGCGTCCCAGACGTCCTCGACCTTGCGGCCCAGGGGGGTGACCAGGCCGATCCCGGTCACCGCCGCGACCCGGGTCTGTGCCCGCTCCTCGGACAGGTCGGTCCTCGCGAGCTCGGACCGACCGGCCCTCGTCGCTCCCCGCTCGCGCTGCGAGCCCTCGCGCTCGCTCACGAGACCGCTCCGGCCGTCGCGCGGTGCTGTTCCCGCAGCGCGAACTTCCGTACCTTGCCGGTCGGCCCGAACGGGATGCTGGCCTCGTCGACCACCAGCACCCGCCGGACCGTGGCGGCCACGTCGGCCCCGAGCGCGGCCCGGACCCGGGCCTCCAGGTCGTCCGATGTGGACGATCGCAGCTGCAGCAGCACGTCGGTGACGGTGGCGCCGCCGTCCCGGACCGCGACCACGGTGCAGTCGGCGACCTCCGGGCAGGCGGCCAGGATCCGCTCCTCCGACATCGCGGTGTAGAGGGTCACCCCGCCGCCGAGGTCGACCGAGTCGACCAGCCGGTCCAGGTGGTAGAACCAGCCGTCCTCGTCCCGGTAGACCACGTCGCCGGTGAGGAAGTAGCCGTTGACCCGGGTCCGGTACGTGGTGACCGAGTCGTTCCAGTAGCCCAGGGCCAGCGTCGGCGACTTCGTGCCCAGCTCGCCCGGCACGTTCGGCGGCAGCTCGTTGCCGTCCGGGTCCAGCACCGCCGGCTGCGCGAACGCGTGCGGCTTGCCGATGCAGCGGCCGTACCGGGAGGTGTCGCGGGTGTGGGTGATGTGGAAGTGGGAGTGGCCCATCTCGCTGGAGCCGAGGCCGTCGATGAAGACCGAGCCGGGCACGCTCTGCCGCCCCTCCCGGGTGACCACCGTGCGCCGGCCCACGGCGACCAGCCGGCGGATGTGGGCCTCGTGGGCGCAGTCGCCGGTGTTCCACCACAGCGCCACCGAGTCCAGGTCGCGGGCGGCCAGGTCGAGGCGGGCCAGGTCGGACCAGGTCGCGGCGAAGCCGAGCACGCCGCTGGGCCGCCAGGACTCGATCCGGTCGAGCACGCCGGCGCCGGACTGGTCCGACAGCGCGGCCAGCTCGGTGCCGCCGGACAGCGCCTGGTTGGTCGCGATCAGGGTGGCCGCGTGCGGGGCCGGCAGCGCGGACAGCAGCCGCTCGGTGCCCTGGGCCAGCGGCCGTTCCAGCCGGTGCCGGATGGCCGCGAACAGCGACGCGTGCGAGTGCACGACCGCCTTGGGCACGCCGGTGGTGCCGGAGGAGTGCGTGATCGCGACCGGGTCGTCGCGATGGTGCCGGTACGGCGGGGGCGCCGCGGCCGGGTCGCCGGCCAGCTCGGCCACGTCGGTCAGCAGCGGCCCCCCGGTGTCCAGTGTGGACAGCTGGGCCCGGCGGCCGGCGTCGGCCAGGATGGTGGTGGGCCGCAGCCGGCGGATGTAGAGGGCGGCCGTCTCGGCCGGGACCTTGACGTTGAGCAGCGCCGGGATGGCGCCGAGCCGGGTCAGGGCCAGGAAGCACAGGATGACGTCGGCCGCGTCGGTCGCGGTCACCACGACCGGGTCGCGCGGGCCGACGCCGAGCGCGTGCAGGGCGGCGGCCCGGGCCCGGACGGCGGTGTCCAGCCGGCCCAGCGAGAACGCCTGCCAGGCCGGGTGGCCGTCGACCGGCACGTCGAAGGTGAGCGCCGGCGTGTCCGGGTCGACGCCCTGCTCCAGCAGGGTGAGCAGCACGTTGCCGGCGCCGACGTTCTCGTCCGCGGCCAGCCGGGCCCTGATCCCGGGCACCTTCATCGGTCTCCCTCCACAGTGGGCACGATCAGCTCGCCGGCGGCGCCGGCCGGTGCCGGCGCGTCGGGCACGATCAGCTCGGCCGCGGCCGGCGCGGGCGCGCCGACGGCGGCGGCGGCCGGCGCGGGGGCGTCGGTCACGATCAGCTCGGCGGCAGCGGCCGGCGGGGCGTCGGGCACGATCAGCCCGGCCGCGGTGGCCGGGTCCTCCGCCGGCAGCACCAGGCTCATCTCGACGGCCCGGCCGACCAGCACGGCCTCGGCCCGGTCCGGGTCCAGCTCGGCCGCGATCACCAGCACCTCGGCCGCCTCGCCGTCGGCGAGAAGCAGCTCGGCCACCGCGATCCCGTCGGCGAGCGGGTCACCGGCCGGGGCCGTGCTCAGCACCGGCCCGGTCAGCTGCCAGCGGGCCGCGACCCAGCCCAGCACCGCGTTGGGGTTGGACTGGAAGAACAGCAGCGGCGGCACCCGCCGGCCGGCCTCGGCCGCCGCGGCCGCGGTCTCGGTCGTGGTCACGTCGCCGCGCGCGCTGGCCAGCACCAGCGCGGTCTCGCCGGCCCGGTCCGGCACCGCCGGCGGCGACCCGTACCGGGCCCGCAGGCAGCGCTCGGCCACCTCGGCCACCAGCGGGCTGAACGTGGACAGCGTGAAGCCGGCCACCGGCGTCAGCGTGTCGTCCGGGCCGGCCGGCCAGGACGAGCGGGCCAGCACGACCGGGCCGCCCCCGCCGGGGAGGAGGAGGTGGTCGGCCAGCGCGGTCATGCCGCCCCCACCAGCAGGGCCGTGTTGGCACCGCCGAACGCGGCGTTCAGCGAGAGCGCATACCGCGGGTGGGCCGGGCGGGGCTCGTCCAGCACCAGGTCCAGCGGGCAGTCGGCGTCGGCGGCGAGGAAGCCGGCGTTGACCGGCAGCCGGCCGTCGCGCAGGGCCAGCACCGTGACCACCAGCTCCAGCAGCGCGGAGGCCTCCAGCGCGTGCCCGTGCACGGACTTGGTCGAGCTGACCGGCACCTGGTCCAGCCCGTCGCCGAACAGCAGCCGCAGTGCCGCGCTCTCGGCCGCGTCGCCGGCCGGGGTGCCGGTGCCGTTGGCGTTGACGTAGCCGACCTCGCCGGCGGGCACGCCGGCCCGGGCCAGCGCCGCGCCGGCCGCCCGGGCCAGCCCGGTGCCGTCGGGCCGCGGCTGGCAGACGTGGAACGCGTCGCCGGCCCGGCCCCAGCCCGCCAGCGTGGCCAGCGCCGGGGCGCCGTGGGTGGTGCCGGCCGCCTCCAGCACGACCGCGGCGACCGCGTCGCCGAGCAGGATGCCCTGGCGCCCGGCGCTGAACGGCCGGACCGAGCCGTCCCGGGCCAGCGCCCGGCCGGCGTCGAAGAGCCCGAACGTGCCGGCGTCGACGAGGAAGCCGGCCGCGACCACGGCCCGGTCCAGCCGGCCGGCGGCGATCCCGGCCGCGGCGTCGGCCACGGCGCTGCTCGCGGCCACGCAGGCGGCGGTGTAGACGCGGTCCGGTGTGGACAGTCCGGTGCCGGCGGCGACCGCGGCGGCCACCGCGGTGACGTCCCGGCCGGCGTGCGCGGCCAGCAGCAGCGGGCTGCCGGAGCGGACCCGGCCGACGCCGAGCCGCGGCAGCCGCGCGTCCGCGCAGGCCTCCTCGACGACGGCGGCCAGCTCGTCGGCCAGCACCGGCGCGCCCGGCAGCGTGGCCGCGACCGTGGTCCGGCACTGGTCGGTCCCGAACCGGTCGACCGGCGCGAACGCGGGCCCCCCGCCGTACGCACCGGACAGCAGCGGCTCCGGCCCGGCCCCGTACGCGGAGCGCACCGCCAGCCCGGTCACCACCACCGTGCGGTCAGCCATGGCGGGCTTCCGGGACGGCGTCCTGCAACACCGCCACCGCACCGGTGACGGTGGACATCCCGGCGAAGACGGTGTCGTCGAGGTCGAGCAGCACGCCGTAGCGCCGCTCGACCTGGTCGACCAGCCAGGTCAGCTCCAGCGAACCGAGCTCCTCCGGCACCTCCGCCGGCTGCCGGTCCCCGAACCGGGCGAGCATCGCCACCACGTCGTCCCGGCCCAGCCGGGCGGTCATACCGCGCTGTCTCCGGCTCCGGCCCGCTCCTGGAGGCGGGCCGAGACGGCCGTGACGAACTCGCCCAGCGTCCAGGTGCCGACCGACTCCTGCTCCTCGTCGCTGAACGTCACCTTGTATTCGTCCTCGATCCGGACCGCGAGCTCGGCGATCGCGAGCGACTCCAGGTCGAGCCCGGCCGGGCCGAGCACGCTGTCGTCGGTCACCTCGCTGACGTCGTAGTTCATCTCCTTCAGCGAGCGGATCGTGAAGTCCCGCACGTCGGCACTGGTCATCAGCTGTCCCCTCGAGGGTTGTCGGCCGCGCGGCGGAGCACCGCCAGGTCGCGGACCACCTTGTTGGTCGCGGTGCGGGGGAGGGCGGGCAGCACCCGCAGCCGCCGCGGCCGCTTGAACGCCGCCAGCTCCCGGCCGATCGCCGCCTCGACCGCGTCCCGGCTGCCGTCCGGGGTCAGGGCCAGGTAGGCCTCGATCCCGTCGTCGTGCAGCACCACGACCTCGGCCACCCCGGGCAGCGCGGCCAGGGTCTGCTCGACCTCGGTCAGGTCGACCTTGAGGCCGCCGATCGAGACCTGGGAGTCGAGCCGGCCGCGGATGGTCACCGCGCCGGACGCGGGGTCGACCGTGGCCGCGTCCCGGGTGCGCAGCCAGCCGTCGGCCCACCGGGTCGGGTCCGACAGCCCCAGGTACGGCGAGGCGTCCCGGCGGACCTGCAGCTCGCCGTCGACGGCGCGGACCTCGACGCAGGGCAGCACGGACGGATACCGCCGGCCGTCGAGGTCGGTGGCGATGACGCCGACCTCGGTCATCCCGTACATGGTGCCGAGGGGGACGCCGAGGCGGTCCCGGAAGCGCTCCGGCAGCCCCGGCCGGACCAGCTCGCCGGCCACGATCGCGCCGCGCAGGTTGGGCGTGGGGGCGCCGGCCGCGGCCAGCAGCTCGGCGTGGAACGGCACCCCGAGCACGGTGGTCGGGCGCGGGTCGGCGGCGACCGTGGCCAGGATGCCGTCCCCGGTCAGCCGGTCGGCGAAGGCCAGCGGGACGCCGTCGGCCAGCCCGTGCAGCAGGCCGCCGACCAGGCCGAGCACGTGCACGACGGAGGCCAGCACGACCATCCGCTCGCCCGGGCCGGGGAAGGCGGGCTCGGTCAGCGCCCGGTAGCGCTCCAGCTCGTCGTGCAGGTCGGCGGCGGTGCGGGCGATCACCTTGGACGCGCCGGTGGAGCCGGAGGACAGCTGGACCAGCGCGTGGCCGGTGCCGGCCGGGCGGCCGCCGGGGCGGGGAGCGGTGACGGCGGTGGCCTCCGCGTAGCCCCGCAGCCGGCCGGCCACCACGTCGGTGCCGGTGACCACGACCTGGGCGCCGACCCGGTCCAGGGCCCGGGTCGCCTCGGCCTCGGTCAGCCGGTGGTCGAGCAGGCTGACCTGCGCCCCGCAGCTCCAGCCGGCCAGCAGCGCGGCCACGAAGGTCAGCGAGGGCGGCAGCCGCAACGCCACCGTGCCGCCCTCGGCCAGCCCGGCGTCGTGCAGGACGGCGGCCTGGTCGGCCACCAGCCGGCTCAGCTCCGCGCGACGGACCGGATGGCCGAAGGTCAGGCACTCCTGGGACGGATCCCCGGCCAGCAGCGACTCGGCCAGACGGCGGGCGGTCCAAAGCGGCGTCGACGTTGACGTCGCGGTGGAGCCACGCATCGCACCCCCAACGACGATCGACACGTGACGACAGTCTGATAAATGCCGTTTACCCACAGTGGGCAGCGCCGTCAGAGTTTCACGGCATCCAACGACCGTCAAGGAGCTGTTTGGGCAAGAATGGCGGGATGGAGAGTCTTGGCCCCGGCTGGCAGGATCACGACGTCAGCGGGGCCGCCTGCCCGGAACGGAGGAGGTGAGCGGGGTGTCAGCCGGCACGGACAGTCGGGACGAGCCTTTCGCCGCCGTTCTCGCCCGGGTCACCGAAATGGCCTACAGGGCACTGCGTGACTACGGAGAATGGCGGGACGACATTGCTCCGGATGCGCGTCTGGATGCCGATCTCGGAATGCAGAGCATCGAGTTAGCGGCATTCCAGGGTTATCTGGCACAACAATGGGGCGCCGCGGCCGATCTTTCCCCGCTGCTGCGCACCCTCGATCTCGCCGGCCTCGCGGACCTCTCGGTCGGGGCCGTCGCCGGGCACGTCACCGCCCGCCTCGCGCCCGCCGGGCCGACCGCGGCCGGCCCGGCAGCGCCGCGGTGAAGGTGCTGGTGGCGGTGCCACCGCTGGCCGGGCACCTCAACCCGGCGACCGCGCTGGCGGCCGAGCTGACCCGGCGCGGGCACGAGGTCGCCTGGGTCGGCTCGGAGGCGGTCCTGCGCCCGGTGCTCGGGCCGGACGCGGTCGTGCACCCGACCGGCTCGCGGATCCTGCGCGAGCAGAGCGGGCACGGGGCGGCGGCGGTGTCCTCGCTGTGGCGGCGGTTCCTGGTGCCGTACACGAAGTTCACGCTGCCGGCCGTGCAGCGGGCGGTGGACGCCGCCCGGCCCGACCTGGTGCTGGCCGACCAGCAGATGTTCGCCGGCGCGCTGGTCGCGCACCGCTGCGGGCTGCCGTGGGCGACGGTGGCGACCACGACGATGGAGCTGGCCCGCCCGTTCCGCGAGCTGCCCGCGGTCGAGGCCGAGCTGGCCGCGCACCTGGACACCGTCCGGGCCCAGGCCGGCGTGACCGGGGTCGACCCGCGCTTCTCGCCGTACCTGTGCCTGGCCCTGACCAGCACCGTCCTCAGTGGACCGGCCCGGGCCGGCCGGCCGGCGTACGTGGGGCCGCTGCTGGGACGGCGGCCGCCGGTCGACTTCCGGCGGCCGGAGACCGACCGGCCGCTGGTGCTGGTCAGCACGGGCACGCTGGCCGACGACCTGGCCACCGACTTCCACCGCCGCGTGCTGGCCGCGGCGGCGGGCGTGCACGCGATCCTCGTCGCCCCGCCGGAGTCCGTGCCCGACCCGCCGCCGCACGTCACGGTGGCCGCCCGGGTGCCGGTGCTGGAGCTGCTGCCGCAGCTGGCCGCGGTCGTCAGCCACGGCGGGCTGAACACGGTGACCGAGGCCCTGGCCCACGGCGTGCCGCTGGTGGTGGCGCCGATCCGGCACGACCAGCCGGTCAACGCCCGCGACGTCGCCGCCGCCGGGGCCGGGGTCCGGGTCTCCTTCGCCCGGGCCGAGCCGGCCCGGATCGCGGCCGCGCTGGCCGCCGCGCTGGGCGATCCGGCGTACCGGG
>DATINN010000278.1:0-1562 GCA_035474175.1 Mycobacteriales bacterium
GTCGAACAGGTCGGGGAACGCCTTGCGGTACGTGCGAATGATCGGATCGTCGGGATCGATCACGTAGAAGTGAATCGTGAAGGAGCTGGTCCGGACCCTGCAGCAGCAGGCCAAGATCAGCCCGGACATGGCCTCGCGCTACCGGGCCATGCAGACCCGGCTGGCCAAGTTCGAGGCGGCCGGGCCGCCGCCGGAGCGGCCGGTGGAGCAGCAGGTCACGATGAAGCTGCGCGGTGGGCGCACCGGCGTGCGCGCCCTGACCTGCGTCGAGCTGGAGCTGACGGGGCTGATGAGGCCGTTCTCGCTGGAGGTGTTCTTCGGCGAGCGGGTCGCGGTGCTCGGCTCCAACGGCTCCGGCAAGTCGCACTTCCTGCGGCTGCTGGCCGGCGAGCCGGTCGCGCACACCGGCGCGGCCCGGCTCGGGGCCCGGGTCCTGCCGGGGCTGTTCGCGCAGACGCACGAGCGGCCCGACCTGGCCGGGCGGACGCTGGTCGACGTGCTCTGGCGGGGCGAGGGCCGGCGGGCCGGGCTGGACCGGGGGCGGGCCGTCGGCGCGCTGCGCCGGTACGGGCTCAACGAGCAGGCCGACATCCGCTTCGACCTGCTCTCCGGCGGGCAGCAGGCCCGGTTCCAGGTGCTGCTGCTGGAGCTGTCCGGGACCACCATGCTGCTGCTGGACGAGCCGACCGACAACCTCGACCTGGTCAGCGCGGAGGCGCTGCAGCAGGCGCTGGCCGCGTACGAGGGGACGGTGCTGGCGGTGACGCACGACCGCTGGTTCGCCCGGACGTTCGACCGGTTCCTGGTGTTCCGGTCGGACGGGACGGTGGTCGAGGCGGACGAGCCGGTCTGGGACGCGGGCCGGGTGGAGCGGGCCCGCTAGGCGCGTTCGGCGGGGGCTGGTCCGGCCGGGGCCGGCTCAGCGGGGCTTGGCCCGGCCGGCGTGCCGAACCACCTCCGGAGTCGGCCGGCCAGCTCCGCCTGGTCCTCGCCGGCCCAGGCCACGTACCCGTCCGGCCGCAGCAGCACCGCCGGCAGGTCGATCTCGGCGCCGGCGTCGGCGAGCAGGTCGACCCGGTCGGCCCAGCCCGTCACGGCCAGCCGGCCGGTCCGGTCCAGCAGCAGCCCGCGACCGGCGTGCATCCGCTCGTACAGGCGGCCGCGGGTCAGCGGGACGTCCCGCAGCCGCCGGCCGACCAGGCCGGGCCCGTCGCCGAGGTCGTACCGGATCCCGATCCCGGCCGTCTGCTCGACCAGGAACCGGTTCACCTCCTCCAGGTCGACCAGCCGGCCCAGCAGCCGCCGGACGGCCTGCGGACCGGGCTCGGTGGAGAGCAGCTCGGCCTGGGCCCGGGTCAGGTCGAGCACGTCGGCCGCGACCGGGCGCCGCTCGCTCTCGTAGCTGTCCAGCAGCCCGTCCGGCGCCCACCCGGCGATCACCCCGGCCAGCTTCCAGCCCAGTTTGACCGCGTCCTGCAGGCCGACGCTGAGGCCCTGGCCTCCGGTCGGCGGGTGGATGTGGGCGGCGTCGCCGGCCTGCAGCACCCGGCCGTCGCGGTAGC
>DATINN010000279.1:0-1827 GCA_035474175.1 Mycobacteriales bacterium
CGTGCACCGCATCCAGCAGGTGCTCGACTGCGCGCACAAGCACAACCGCAAGGTGGCTCTGGTGGGCCGCTCCATGGTGCGCAACATGGGGGTGGCCCGCGACCTCGGGCTGCTGCACATGCCGCCCGGGCTGATGGTGACGCTGGACGAGGCGGCCGCGCTGCCGCCGTCGAAGGTGGTGCTGATCTCCACCGGCTCCCAGGGCGAGCCGCTCTCGGCGCTGGCCCGGATGGCCAACCGGGAGCACCCCTCGGTCCGGATCGAGCCCGACGACACGGTGATCCTGGCCTCGTCGCTGGTGCCCGGCAACGAGACCGCGGTCTACCGGGTGATCAACGGGCTGGCCCGGGAGGGCGCCCAGGTCGTGCACAAGGAAGTCGCGATGGTGCACGTCTCCGGGCACGCCCCGGCCGGCGAGCTGCTCTACCTGCTCAACGCGACCAAGCCCCGCAACGTGCTGCCCGTGCACGGCGAGTGGCGGCACCTGCGGGCGCACGCCAAGCTGGCCGAGCTGACCGGGGTGCCGGCCTCGCGCGTGGTCCTCGCGGAGGACGGCACGGTCGTCGACCTGGTCGACGGGGTCGCCTCGATCACCGGCAAGGTCGACTGCGGCTACGTGTACGTCGACGGGCTCGCCGTCGGCGACGTCGGCGAGGAGTCGCTGAAGGACCGGCGCATCCTCGGCGACGAGGGCTTCATCGCGATCACGGTGGTGGTCGATTCCGTCACCGGCAAGGTCAGCGGGACGCCGCTGGTGTCGGGGCGCGGGTTCTCCGACGACCCGGTCGCGTTCGAGCCGGTGCTGCCGCTGGTGGCGGCGGAGCTGGAGCGGCTGTCGGGGGAGGGCGTCACCGACCCGCACCGGCTGGCCCAGGCCGTGCGCCGGGTCGTCGGCCGCTGGGTCTCCGACCGCTACCGCCGCCGTCCCATGATCATCCCCACCGTGATCGAGGTCTGAGCCGGCTCAGCAGGGGCCGTCCGGGTACGCGGCGATGACGGCGCCGGCGCGGTCGTAGAAGGTCACCGGGCTCACGCTCGGCCTGAACACGGCCGTCCACAGCCCCGCGACCCGCAGCGTCGAACCGGGGACGGCGAGGAAGGGCAGCGTCGTCTCGGGCGCGCCCGGCTTCGCGCGGACGGTCACCCGCGCGACCTCCGGGGTGGCCCAGGCCGCGAGGAACGCCTGGCCGCCGAGCCGGCCGCCGGCCGTGACGTGGTTCGCCAGGCAGTCCTTCGGTCCCGGTGCGATCACGCCGGCCTGGCCCCAGTCGTCCCCGGGCGCGGTGCGGGTCTCGATCGTGAGGCCGAGCGGGCCGCCGGGGCCGGTGATGGCGAGCCGGTACTGCCCGCCGGCGTGGTCGCCGGCGATCAGGGTCCGGGCGGTGAGGTCCGGGTAGATCGAGGCCCGGACCCGGTAGGTCAGCACCAGCCCGTCCCGGCCGGTCAGCGTCAGCGTCCGGTCCCGGATCGACCAGTCGGCCGCGCCCCCGGCGAGCAGGGCGAGGATGTGCTGGTCCAGGGTGCCGCGCTCGCCGGTGCAGAGCATGTCGGTCGACGCCGCGCTGCCGAACCCGACCCGGGACCCGACGACGTGCGCCGGGCCGCCGATGTAGTTGCAGGCGTGGATGCTGACCGTGCCCTTGGGGCTGAACGCCAGGGTCGAGTCGGCCCGGACCGGGACCGGCGCCGCTCCCGGGAGCTGGTAGGAGGCCAGCTGCCAGGCGGTGCCGAGCAGCGGCGGCTCGGCACCGGTGGCCCCGGACGGGCCCGCCGGCGGCCCCGGCCGGGTGGCCACGAAGCCGGTGGTGATCGCGACCAGGATCACCA
>DATINN010000280.1:0-5269 GCA_035474175.1 Mycobacteriales bacterium
GGCCGGCTACCCGCTGGCCGTGGCGTACAAGTTCTTCGACGACCAGGGCAACTTCCTGACCGCGATGATCACGTACTACGCGTTCCTGTCGGTGTTCCCGCTGCTGCTGCTGCTCATCTCGATCCTCGGCTACGCGCTGCACAACGATCCCGCGCTGCAGGACCGGGTGCTGGACTCGGCGCTGAGCCGGCTGCCGGTGATCGGGCAGCAGCTCGCGGACAACGTGCAGTCGCTGCGCGGCAACACCGTGGCCGTGCTCGTGGGCGCGCTCGGCGGCCTGTACGGCAGCCTCGGCGTCGTCCAGGCCGCGCAGAACGCGTTCAACAAGGTCTGGGCCGTGCCGCGCAACTCCCGGCCCAACCCGATCATGGCCCGGGTGCTGAGCCTGTCCATGCTGCTGGTGCTCGGCATCGGGCTGATCCTGTCCACGATCCTGTCGGCGCTGTCCGCGGTGGCCGGCCGGATCGGCGACTCGCAGATCGACACCGGCCTGCGGGTGGTGCTGGCGGTGGCGGCGGTGCTGCTCAACGCGGCCCTGCTGGCCTTCGCGTTCCGGCTGCTGACGGCGCGCTCGGTGAGCCCGCGGCGGCTGCTGCCGGGGGCGCTGATCGCGGCGGTGATCTGGCAGGTGCTGCAGGTCTTCGGGACCTACTACTTCGGCCACACGCTGCGCAACAGCACCGCGACGTACGGGCTGTTCGGGGTGGTGCTGGGGCTGCTGGTGTGGCTCTACCTGTCCGCGCTGGCGGTGGTGCTCGGGGCCGAGGTCAACGCGGTGCTGGCCGGGCGGCTGTGGCCGCGCAGCCTGCTCACGCCGTTCACCGACGACGTGCACCTGACCCACGGCGACCGCAAGGCGTACGCGTCGTACGCGCAGACCGAGCGGCACAAGGGCTTCGAGACGGTCGAGGTCGAGTTCGACCAGCCTCCTCCGCCGGAGGAGGATTCGGGGAGGCGACGCCCGCACTGAGCTTCCCCCGAGGCTCTGCGGCCGGCGTGGGCGGGTCCACCTCGGAGGGCGTCCCGGTCGTCCTCCGGGGCCCCCCGTTTCCCTCAGCAGTACCCACACTTCCGGCGAGCCGTACCGACCACGGCGGGCGCCGCTCCCCGCGGCAAGAGTGCCCTGTCCGCCCCTCTTTGTGGTCGGTCCGCTACTCCTACTTACGCTGTTCGGTCCCCTGACTTAGCGCCGGAAGCACAAGCCCGGCCTAACCCTCGACCGGCTGGCGGGCCAGCTCGACCAGGCCGGCCCGGTTGGGCACGCCCGTCTTGGCCACCAGGTTGGCCACGTGCGTCTCGATCGTGCGCGGGGACAGCACCAGCTTCTGCGCGATCGCGGTGTTGGTCAGGCCCTCGGCCAGCAGCCGCAGCACGTCCACCTCGCGGCTGGTCACCCCGGCCGCCCGCAGCGCCGCCGGCACCGGGGTGTCGCCCCGGCCCGGGCGGGGGACCGGCGCGCCGGCCCGGCGCAGCACCTCCCGGCAGCGGCTGGCCAGCTTCGTCTCCCCGCGGCCGGCGAAGACCGGCAGCGCCTCGCGGGCCCAGCTGATCGGCTCGCCCCAGCCGTCGGTGAGCGCGGAGTCGGCGATCAGCAGCCGGATCCGGTGCCGCCGCCAGGGCAGCCGGGCCATCGCCCGGTCGGCCGCGGCCAGCTCCTCGTCGGCCTCCCGGCGGCGGCCGCGGCGCCCCCGGTCGACCGCCTCCGCGTAGCCCAGCAGCGCCTTGTTCTCCCAGTTCACCGCGGACGGGCGGGCCTCGGCCCGGGCCGCCTCGTCGTCCCGGCCGGCGACCGTGCGGACCAGCGCCCACAGGCCGCGGGTCGGGGTCGGGGTCACGCTCGGGCTGCGGCGCAGGTAGTCCGCGGCCTTGTCCAGGGCCTCCAGCAGCCGGTCCTGGTCGTCGGCCAGCAGCGCGTCGTGGGCCCGGACCGCGCCCCAGACCGCGGCGTTGACGTCCAGGTCGTCGGGGGCCAGCGCGAGCGACTGGGCCACGCACCGCTCGGCCTCCTCGGCGTGGCCGAGCTCGGCGTGCGCGATGGCCTGGAAGCAGACCGCGGTCGCGAACAGCCGGTCCGCCCGCAGCCGCCGGGAGATGTCCGCGCAGCGCAGCGCGTAGGTGAGGGCGCGGGTGGGGTCGCCGTGCAGCAGCCCGGCCGCGATCTGCAGGTCGAGGGTGGCGGCCAGGCCGACCAGCCCGGTGTCCTCGGCCAGCCCGCGGGCCCGCTCCAGCCGGGTCGTGGAGCCGTCCACCAGCAGGTCGACGGTGCCCAGCTCGTGCAGCGCCGCGACCCGGTCCAGGGGCAGTTCGTACTCCTCGGCCAGCGTCTCGGCCGCGGCGAAGGCGTCCCGGGCCGCGTCGGTGTCGTCCAGCCGGGCCACCCGCCCGATCACCAGCAGGGCCTGCCCGGCCACCGACCACAGCTTGGCGTCCCGGGCCGCGCCCAGCGCCGCCTGCGCCATCTGCCGGGCCCGGGACGGCTCGCCCCGCGCGTACGCCAGGCGGGCCGCCAGCACCCCGATCAGCGGGTCGCCGTCCGGGCCCAGCGCCGGGTCCACCTGCGGGATCGAGGACAGGTAGGCCGCGGTCACGTCCCAGCGCTCGGCGTCCGCGGCCACCTGGGCCAGCACCTGGCGAACGCCGTCGTCGCCGTCGCGCAGCAGCCGCTCGCCCAGCGCCAGCGCCCGCTCGGCGTCGCCCTTGAGCGCCAGCACCGACAGCAGCTCCCGCTCGGCCCGGGCGATCAGCTCCGGCGCGGTGGCCAGGATCGCGGCCCGGGACAGCATCAGGTCGGCGGAGTGCAGCGCGCCCCGGCGGGCGGCCACCAGGCCGGCCGCGACGGACAGCTCGGCCGCCCGCTCGTCCTCGCCGGCGGCCGCGCGCAGGCCCGCCGCCAGCGCGTACGCCTCCGGGTCGCGGTCCTCGACGATCTCCGCGGCCGCGTGGGCCAGGGTCCGCAGCTCCGGCGGCAGCAGGTCGTCGCGGATCGCGTCGCCGGTCAGCGCGTGCCGGAAGTGGAAGATGTTGCCCTCGTCCGCCTCGACCAGCCCGGACTGCACGGCCGAGCGCAGCCCGGCCAGCACCTCGGTCTCGGGCCGGCCGGTCATCTCCGGCAGCAGCGACCAGTCGAAGCGGCGCCCGAGCACGGCCGCGGCCCGCACCACCGACCGGGCCGCCGGGTCCAGGCTCTCCACCCGGCGCCGCACGGTCGCGCTGAACGTGCGGGGCACGGCCGGGGTGAGCGGGCCGACCAGCCGGCCGGACGGGTTCAGCGCGCCGACCGCGCCCAGCCCGGTGAGCAGCTCCTCGATGATCAGCGGCAGGCCGTCGGCGTTGTCCCGCACGAACGCGACGACTTCCTCCGGCGGCCGGCCGGTCAGGCAGGACTCGACCAGCTCGCGGACGTCCTCCGGACCCAGCCGGCCCAGCGGGAGCACCGTGGCCTGGGTCGCGGCGACCAGGTCGAGCAGTGGCTGCGGCAGCCCGCGCTCCTCCCGGCTGGTGACCACCAGCAGCAGCGGGGCCGACTCGGCCGCGTGGGCCAGGTAGGTCAGCACGGTCAGCGTGTCGGGGTCGACCCAGTGCAGGTCCTCCAGCACCAGCAGGGTGCCCCGCCCGGAGCGGCCGGCCAGCGCGGCCAGCAGCCGCAGCACGGCCTCGCCCAGCACGGCGCCGCCGCGCGGGTCGGTCCGCCCGCCGGGCACCGCGGCGTCGGGCAGCACGGCCGCCAGCACGGGGAGGTAAGGCCGCAGCGCGTCGTCCTCGGGCAGGCCGCGCTCGCGCAGGGCCCGGCCCAGGGCCTCCACCAGCGGCCGGTACGGCTCCCCGTTGGGGACGGCCCGGCCGTTGAGCACGGTCACCCCGACGTCGTCGGCGGCGACCGCGAGCTCGCGCATCAGCCGGGACTTGCCGACCCCGGGCTCGCCCGCGACCACGACCAGAACGCCGGTGCCGGCACCGCGCAGCTGCTCCAGCCGGCTCCGCAGCGCGGCCAGCTCCGCCGCGCGGCCGACCATCCGGCTGGCCGCCGCCTGCCAGGGCACCGACACCTGCTGGTCCTCCGCCTTCACGATCCCGCCCCCCAGGGCCGGACCACCCTAACGTCCGGGCACCGCGCCATCACAGTCCGCTTGCTCGTGCACCTAGTTCAGGTCACTCGTACACGTACTTCCGCGGTCCGGGGAAGACGTATGACAGGCCGTCGCGGAGCCGGTCGCGCCAGTTTTCCCAGGAGTGACCGTCGCGCGACTCCACGTACCGGACGCGCATGCCGGTGTCGGTGAGGACCGGGACCATGCTCCGGTTGCGGACGATCAGCGGCTCGTACACGCCGCAGCTGACGAAGACCCGGTCGGCCACCGCCCGCGGCCGGGCCCGGTAGCGGTTGGTGAAGCGGACCACCGGGTCGAAGACCGCGCCGCCGCCGTGGTCGGAGCCGATGTCGGTGAACACGAACGAGCCCGACTGCAGCAGCAGCGACCCGTACGTGTCCGGGTGCCGGTAGGCCGTGGACAGGGCCGCGACCGCGCCGAAGGACGCGCCCATCAGGCAGCGGCCGGCCGGCCCGCCGGTCAGCGGGAACCGCCGCTCCAGGAACGGCAGCAGCTCGTCGGTGACGAACCGGGCGTGCGCGGTGGAGTCGGCGTACTCGACCAGCCGGTCGCCCGGGTGCAGGAACGCGCCGACCAGCTCGGCCACCTCGCTGCGGTGCAGCAGGTTGTCCAGCACGGTCTTGGCGGCCGCGTACTGCAGGTAGTCCGGGCCGTCGTGCACCACCAGCAGCGGGTACGACGCGGTGCGCCGGAAGCGGGCCGGCAGGTAGAGCGTGACCCGGGCGTCCCGGCCCAGCGCGCGGCTCGGCACGGTCACGTCGACCAGCTCGCCCGGGCGGGTCTCCGGGTCCGGCTGGGCCCACTCCGGGTCCTCGTAGCCGGTGGCGAACACGACGCTGGAGCTGCCCACCGGCGAGTGCGAGCGGTGCGGGTTGAGCGGGTCGTTGATCCGCTCGTGGTGGTCCCCGCGGCGGATCTCGACCTGGTATTCGACCCGGGACTGCTCGGGCAGCTCCATCACCACCGACCACAGGTCGGTGCCGCGCAGCCGGCGCAGCGGCAGCCGGTCCGGCAGGCCGGTGATGCGGTGCCGGACCCAGACCTCGTCGGCCTCGCCGCGGAACAGGAACGTGCAGCGCCGGCCCTCCACCACCGGGACCGGGTAGCGCTGCAGGTAGCGGTCGACCGCGGCGGCGTCGAGCGGGCGGCGGTCCTTGAGC
>DATINN010000281.1:0-5707 GCA_035474175.1 Mycobacteriales bacterium
GGATCGTCATGCTGGCCTCCCGTAGAAGGGAACGCGCGGGTCGATCGGCTGGTCCGCCCAGGTGTCGCGGATCCAGGCGTGCGCGGGGTCGTCGCGGAAGCGCCAGGCCCGGTCGCCGGGTCCGGCCATCACGTTGAGGTAGTAGAGGTCGTAGCCGGGCGCCGCCATCGACGGGCCGTGCCAGCCGTCCGGGATCAGCACCACGTCGCCGGTGCGGACCTCGGCCAGCACGGACGACGTCCCGTACACCTGCTGGTAGGCCATGCCGCCGCCGGAGACCTCGAACCAGTAGATCTCCTCCAGCACGGACTCGCCCGGGCGGTCCTGGTCGTGCTTGTGCGGCGGGTACGACGACCAGTTGCCGGCCGGGGTGCAGACCTCGCAGGCGATCAGCTTGTCGGTCTCGAACGCCTCCGGCGTGCAGAAGTTGTTGACCTGCCGGGAGCACTGGCCGGCGCCGCGCAGCTCCACCGGCACCTGCGCGGCCGGCTGGACCCGGAACGGCAGCCGCCGACCCGCCCGCGCGGCCGGCAGCGCGAACCGGCCGCCGTCCACACTGGACACCGTCACGGCCGAGCCGACCGGCAGGTAGGCGAAGTCGGTCGGTCCACTGAGGACGGACGGGCGCCCGTCCAGGGTGGCCGTCGTGCCCGCGCAGGCGACCTCGGCGCCGCCGGACAGCGGCAGCACCAGCATCTCGTCCGGCCCGGTCTCGAAGGTCCTCGTCCCGCCGGGCGCGAGCTCCAGGATCCGCAGCCCGGAGAACTCCCACCCGGCCGTCGCCGGCTCGACCACGCAGGCCCAGCCGTCGGCCGCGAGTGTCCCGTTCGGACGGTGCAGGCTCACCGTGCTCATGGTCCGCTCCTGGTCGGGCGCTGCTGGCGACGCCTTCCCTCCCCGCCCCACGGGTCGGCGTCGTGGCGGGCCGGTCGGCGCTCCGGTCCAGGCGTCGCCGCGCCCGACCTCCCGTTCACGGGTGCACCAGCCCGGCCGCGACGTCGACGGCCGCGGCGACATCGCCGTCCTGCGGGTAGAGCAGGGTCCGCCCGACCACCAGCCCGCGCACGCCCGGCAGCGCCAGCGCCTTCTCCCACTCCGCGTACGTCTCGGCCGGGGCGCCGTCCGGGTCGCCGCCGAGCAGCAGCGTGGGCAGCGTGGTCGCCGCCAGCACCGTGGCCATGTCCGGCACCACCGGCAGCTTCAGCCAGCTGTACGCGCTGGTGGCGCCGAGCCCGGCGGCGATCGCGACCGAGGTGACCACGGCCTCGGTGGACAGGTCGTTGCGTACCCTGCCGTCGACCCGGCGGGACACGAACGGCTCCACCATGGCCAGCAGCTCCTGCCCGGCCAGCGCGGTCACCGCGGCGGCGCACCCGGCCAGGGTGGACACGGTGCCCGGGTCGGCCAGGTCGATCCGGCAGAGCATCTTGCCGCCGTCGAAGCCGGACCGGGCGATCGAGTCGGCGTCGTAGCCGGTGAACCGGTCGTCCAGCTCGAAGGCGGCACCGGCCAGGCCGCCGCGGTTCATCGAGCCGATGACGACCTTGTCCTCCAGCGCGCCCAGCAGCAGCAGGTCCTCCAGCACGTCGGCGGTGCCGAGCACGCCGTCCACGCCCGGCCGGGACAGCGCCAGCACCAGCCGCTCCAGCAGCTCGGTGCGGTCGCCCATCGCGGTGGCGTCGCCGCGGACGCCCAGCGCGCCCCGGGCCGGGTGGTCGGCGGCGATGAGCAGCAGCCGGCCACCCTCGGCCAGCAGCGGCCGCCGGCGGCGCCCCCGCGCGGCCCGGGCGATCGCCTGCGGGTCGCGGGCGCGCAGCTCCCGCACCCGGGCCAGGTCAGGCAGCTCCCGCACCCGGGCCAGGTCAGGCACGGACGGTCTCCCCCGTCGCGGCCCGGGCGACCGCGGACTCGACCTCGGCGGTGGTGGGCATGGCGGTCGAGCACTCCAGCCGGGAGGCGACGATCGCGCCGGCCGCGTTGGCGAACCGGATGACGTCCGCCAGCGGGCGCCCGGCCAGCAGCCCGGCGCAGAGCGCCCCGCCGAACGCGTCGCCGGCGCCGAGCCCGTTGGTCACCTCGACCGGGATCGGCGGCACCTCGACCAGCTCGTCGCGGGTGCGCGCCAGCACCCCGCGCGGGCCCTGCTTGACCACGGCCAGGTCCAGCCCGCGGTCCAGCAGCGCGGCCGCGGCCCGGTGCGGGTCGCTCTCGCCGACCGCGGTCAGGCACTCGTCCTGGTTGCCGACCGCGACCGTGACGTGCTCCAGGGCCGCGGACAGCTGCGCGCCGGCGGCGGCCCGGTCGGGCCAGAACATCGGCCGGTAGTCCAGGTCCAGGATTGTCAGCGGGCGCCGGCCGCGCCGCTCGTACGCGGCGAGGTGCGCGTCCCGGCTGGGCTGCTCGGACAGCGCCGAGCCGGTCGTCCAGAAGACGCGGGCGTCGCGGACCAGGTCGGCCGGCAGGTGGGCCGGGGTCAACTGCAGGTCCGGCGCGGTCGGGCGGCGGTAGAAGTAGAGCGGGAAGTCGTCCGGCGGGAAGATCTCGCAGAACGTCACCGGCGTCGGCAGGTCGTCGTCCACGGCGGTGACGTAGCGGTCGTCCACGCCCAGCTCGCGCAGCGCCCGGTGCACGAACCGGCCGAACGGGTCGGCGCCGGTGCGGCTGACCAGCGCGGTGCGCAGGCCGTGGCGGGCGGCGGCGACGGCGACGTTGGCCGCGGTCCCGCCGAGGAACTTGCCGAACGTGCGGACGTCCTCCAGGCCCACGCCGACCTGCAGCGGGTAGATGTCGACGCCGGTCCGGCCGACGGTGACGACGTCGTAGGGCGGTGCCACGGACACCTCCCGGTCGGCGGCGTTGCGGCGAGCGTCGTCCACGCCCTGCACGTTGTCAAGATTTCGTCCTGATGTCAGGACATGATGACAACAGGCTGTACGCTACGCTTTCGGCGTCACCCCGAGGGGGCTCTCATGGCCGACCTGACCGTGGACCTCGACCGGTCCAGCCCGGTGCCGCTGTATTACCAGGTCTCGCGCCAGATCGAGGCCGCCATCGACGCGGGCGACCTCGCCCCCGGCGACCGGCTGGAAAACGAGATCAGCCTGGCCGACCGGTGGGGGCTGTCCCGGCCGACGATGCGCCGGGCGATCCAGGAGCTGGTCGACAAGGGCCTGCTGGTGCGCCGACGCGGGATCGGCACCCAGGTCGTGCACGGCCGGGTCAAGCGGCCGATGGACCTGACGTCGCTGTTCGACGACCTGACCCGGTCGGGCCAGCAGCCGGGCACCCGGCTGCTGGCCCGGGAGCTGGTGCCGGCGCCGGCCGCGGTGGCGGAGCGGCTCGGGGTGCCGGCCGGCGCGCAGGTGCTGCACCTGGAGCGGCTGCGCAGCGCCCGGGACGAGCCGCTGGCGGTGCTGCGCAACTGGTTGCCGGCCGACCTGGCCCCGACGCTGACCGCGGAGGCGCTGGAGTCGCGCGGGCTCTACGAGCTGATGCGCGGGGCCGGGGTGCACCTGCGGATCGCGACCCAGCGGATCGCGGCCCGCGGGGCGACCGCCCCCGAGGCCCGGCTGCTCACGCTGCGCAAGGGCGCGCCCGTGCTCACCATGGAGCGGGTCACCTACGACGGCACCGGCCGCGCGGTCGAGCTCGGCACCCACGCCTACCACGCCGGGACGTACTCGATCGAGATGACGGTGGTCGAGCGCTAGGAGCGCCGGCCCGAGGGCCGGATGACCCCGGGGCGCGCGGGTGGCTCAGACCCGGCGGCGGGCGAGGTCGGCGGCGCCGACGAGGCCGGCGTCGGGGCCGAGCGCGGCCAGCCGGATCGGCGCGACCGGGCGGAACCCGCGGCCGGTCAGGTTGGCCGCGAACGTCTCCTGGGCCGGGCGCAGCAGCAGCTCCCCGGCCTCGGACACCCCGCCGCCGATGACCACGACGGACGGGTCCAGCGCGGCGGCCAGGCTCGCGATCCCGCGCCCGAGCCAGCGGCCCATGGTGGTGAAGATCTCGACCGCGGCCGGGTCGCCCTCGCGCGCGGCCGTGGTGACGTGCGAGCCGATCAGCGCCGAGCGGTCGCCACCGGCCAGCTGCAGCAGCCGGTGCGCGGCGACCGGGGAGACGTCGGCGAGCTCGCGGGCGTCGCGGGCCAGCGCGGTGCCGGAGGCGTACATCTCCCAGCAGCCGCGGTTGCCGCACGCGCAGCGCCGCCCGTCGGGCACGACGGCCATGTGGCCCCACTCGCCGGCCACCCCGTACGCGCCGCGGTAGAGCGTCCCGGACACGACCAGCCCGCCGCCGATCCCGGTGCCGAGCGTGATCATGCAGACGACCCGCTCGCCCCGGGCCGCGCCGTAGCGGTATTCGGCCCAGGCCGCCGCGTTGGCGTCGTTCTCGACCGTCACCGGCAGCTTGATGCGGTCGACCAGCGCGGCCTTGAGCGGCTCGTCCCGCCAGGCCAGGTGCGGGGAGAACAGCACGGTCGCGCGGTCGTTGGCGATCCAGCCGGCCGCGCCGATCCCGACCGCGATGACGTCGTACGAGGCGGTCAGCTCGGTCACGCAGCCGGCGATCGCGTCCTCGGTGCCGGCGACGTCGCCCGGGGTGGGCCGGCGTACCAGGGCCAGGACGCCGCCCTCCTCGTCCACCACGCCCGCGGCCACCTTGGTGCCGCCGATGTCGACCCCGATCGCGAGGCTCACGGCGCCCCGTCGACCGGGATCTCGACCGGCTCGGCCGCGCCGCCGGACCCCGACCCGGCGGGCGCCGGGTCGGGCGCGGGCGGGGTGGGGCGGGTCAGTGCGTCCAGGAAGGAGGCGAGCGTGCCGGCCGCCGCGGTGACCGCGGTGGTGATCTTCTCCGCCGCCTCGGGTGAGCGCAGCGCCGCGACCGTGCGGCAGACCGGGCACCACGTGCACTCGGCCGAGTGCGACTCCGGCAGCGCGCGCACGGCCCAGTCCCGGGCGGCCTCGACCAGCGCCCGGGCCTCGTCCTCGATCGGTCTGGTCACGGGCCCTCCTCCTGCGGCCACAGCGCGGGGTCGGGCCGGAACCGGACCCGCAGCGCCCCGTCCCCGGCCGAGGCCCCGACCGCCACGCAGCGCCGCAGCACCGGCGGCAGCGCCAGCCGCCGCAACCGCCCGGACACGGTGACCAGCAGGTCGTCCCCGGCCCGGGCCAGCCGCACCGACGAGCGGTCCGCGTACGGCAGCGGGACCCGCAGCTCGTAGCCGCCGGCCGCCGGCGTCACCGCGGGCGGGTCCGCGGGCGCGGACGGCGCCAGCGGGTCGGCCGAGCCGTAGAGGTCGGCGCCGAACGCGGCCAGGTCGGACGGCGGCACCGGCAGGTGGGGCGCCCGCAGCACCGGCACGGACGCCGGCAGCCCGGCCAGCGCGGCGTCCTGGGCCGCCCGGGCGGTCGCCACCCAGCCCGGCTCGCCGGCCGGCAGCACCTTGTTGACCAGCAGCGCGTCCACCGCCAGCCCGTGCAGCGCGAACTGGGTCAGCGCCGAGCGCGCGACCGCGACCCCGGCCGCCGACGGCGTCACCACGAGCCGGACCGACGCGCGGGACAGCAGCGCGGCCAGGTCGGTCAGCGACTCCTGCAGCCCGCTGACCGCGTCCAGGAACGCCGTCCGCCGCACGACCCGGTCGTGCACCGGCCACAGCCGCTCGACCGTGTCACTCAGCCCGAGCACGGACAGCAGCAGC
>DATINN010000282.1:0-2625 GCA_035474175.1 Mycobacteriales bacterium
TGCCGCACGTGGACGACTTCGTCTCCGGCCACAGCCTGGCCGCGCTGGAACACCTGGCGCAGGTCGTGGCCGGTGTCCTTCCCCCCGGCGCCCGGGCGCCGGGGGACCTGGCCGGGAGAGGGGTTCGCCGTGCGTGACGTCCTGGGTTCGCTGCGGTCCTGGTACGACTCCGACCGCCCGTTCGCGCTGGCGACGGTGGTCGGCACGTCGAAGAGCGCCCCCCGGGCCCCGGGCGCGGCGATGGCGGTCGAGCCCGGCGGCGAGGTCGCCGGGTCGGTGTCCGGCGGCTGCGTCGAGGGCGCCGTCTACGACCTGGCCCAGGACGTGCTCGGGGGCGAGCCGCCGGTCCTGCAGACGTACGGCTACTCCGACACGGACGCGTTCGCGGTCGGGCTGACCTGCGGCGGCTCGGTGTCGGTGTTCGTGCAGGCGGTGTCCGCGGCCGACACCCCGCAGCTGGGCGAGGTGCTGCGCTCGATCGGCGCGGACGAGCCGGTCGCGCTGGCCACGGTCATCTCCGGGATGGGCGAGGTCGGGGCCCGGATGGCGGTCTGGCCGGACCGGGTCAGCGGCACCCTCGGCGTCGAGGGGCTGGACGCGGCCGTCACCGACGACGCCCGCGGCATGCTGGCCCAGGGCGCGACCGGGCAGCGGCACTACGGCCCGGGCGGCGAGCGGCGCCGGGACGAGGTCACCGTCTTCGTCGAGGCGTACGCGCCGCCGCCGCGGATGCTGGTCTTCGGCGCCATCGACTTCGCCGCCGCGGTCGCCCGGATCGGCTCGTTCCTGGGCTACCGGGTCACGGTGTGCGACGCCCGGGCGGTGTTCGCGACCGCCCGCCGGTTCCCGGACGCGGACGAGGTCGTCGTCGAGTGGCCGCACCGCTACCTGGCCGGGCAGACGGTGGACGAGCGCACGGTGATCTGCGTGCTCACCCACGACCCGAAGTTCGACGTGCCGCTGCTGGAGGTCGCGCTGCGCACCCCGGCCTGGTACGTCGGGGCCATGGGCTCGCGCCGCACCCACGACGACCGGATCGAGCGGCTGCGCGAGGTCGGCCTGACCGACGCCGAGCTGGCCCGGCTGCGCTCGCCGATCGGTCTCGACCTCGGCGCCCGCACCCCCGAGGAGACCGCCGTCGCCGTCGCGGCCGAGATCGTGGCCGGCCGCTGGGGCGGGTCGGGCGTGCCGCTCGGGCGGACCGACGGCGCGATCCACCGCCCGGTGGTGCAGCCGGCGTGATCGCGGGGCTCGTGCTCGCGGCCGGCGGCGGCAGCCGCTACGGCTCGCCCAAGGCGCTGGTGCGCCTGCGCGGCCGGCTGCTGGTCGAGCGCGCGGTCGACCTGCTGGCCGCCGGCGGCTGCGACCCGGTGCTGGCCGTGCTCGGGGCCGCCGCCGACGAGGTGCAGGCCGCGGTCGCGCTGCCCGCGGTCGTGCTCAACCCGGACTGGCGTACGGGCATGGGCTCCTCGTTGCGGGCCGGGCTGGCCGCGGTGCCGGCCGAGGCGTCGGCCGTGGTGGTCACGCTGGTGGACACGCCCGGGCTGGGGCCGGAGGCGGTCCGGCGGCTGATCGCGGCCGGCGGACCCGCCGCCCAGGCCACGTACGGGGGTCGGCGGGGTCATCCCGTGCTGTTGGGCCGCGCCGTGTTCGCCGAGGTGGCAGAGTCGGCCGTTGGTGATCGCGGCGCGGGTCCGTGGTTGGCCGCCCATCCCGAGCGGGTACGGCTGGTGCCGTGTGACGGCACCGGCGACCCGCGTGACGTCGACGTGCCGGATGATCTCGCCGCGGTCGCGGTGGGGGAGGAGTAGTCGGATGAAGCTCGACCACGAGTTCAACGTGCCGGTCCCAGCCGCGCAGGCCTGGCCCGTGCTGCTGGACATCGACCGGATCGCCCCGTGCATGCCGGGCGCCACGATCACCAAGGTCGACGGCGACGACTTCGAGGGCACGGTCAAGGTCAAGGTCGGCCCGATCACCGTCACGTACGGCGGGACCGCGAGCTTCATCGAGAAGGACGAGTCGCAGCGCATCGCCGTGCTCGAGGCCCGGGGCCGGGAGACCCGCGGCAGCGGCACCGCGACCGCGCGGGTGACCGCGCAGCTGTTCGACGAGGGCGAGACGTCGCGGGTCGCGGTGACCACCGACCTGTCCATCACCGGCAAGCCGGCCCAGTTCGGCCGGGGCGTGATGGTGGACGTGGGCAACAAGCTGCTCAACCGGTTCGCGGACTGCCTGGCCAAGGAGCTCGGCTCCGGCGCGGACACGCCGGCGGCGGCACCGGCCGGGGCCGCGCCCGCCTCCGAGCAGGCCGGCCTCGACGCCGAGAGCCAGGCCGCGTCGGTCAACGGGAGCGCCCCGGTCACCGCCCCGGCCGAGGTCGTCGCGGGCACGGAGTCCGGCGCCGGGACGGAGTCGGCCGGGACGGAAGCGGCCGGAGCGGCCGGCACCGGAGCGGCCGGCACCGAGTCGGTTCAGCAATCAATTCCAGATTTGTCATCCTGAGCGCGTTCTTTGCGCGAAGGACCTATGCAACCTGCCTACTCCAGTTCGCGAACCGCTTCGCTTCCCTGACCCAGAACCTGCGGTCGACGACGAACCGCGGCGCTCGGAGTCACTTCGTCG
>DATINN010000283.1:0-12932 GCA_035474175.1 Mycobacteriales bacterium
GCATGCCGGCCGCCTCGCCCAGCTGCTGCTGCGTCATCCGCCGCTTCGTACGCAACAGCTTGATGCGCATCCCGAACGCCTGCAGGAACTCAGTGCCTGACTCATCGTACGCGGTCACGATGACATACTACCTCAGCAAGATGTAGTAATGATTCAGCGGGGTGCCGCGGTCGAGCTGCGCACGACCAGCGACGGCGCCAGCAGGACCGACCGCGGCGGCCGGGTCGGGTCGTCGATGACGTCCAGCAGCAGCCGCGCCGCCTCGGCCCCGATCTCGTGGTGCGGGATGGACACCGTCGTCAGCGGCGGCCGCATCTTGTCCAGGAACGGCATCCCGTTGAAGCCGACCAGGCTGACGTCCTCCGGGCAGCGCAGCCCGCGCTCGGCGAACACGTCGTAGCAGCCGAGCGCGATCAGGTCGTTGCCGCAGACGATCCCGGTGAACTCGGTGCCCGAGTCCAGCAGCCGGCGCAGCGCGGCCGCCCCGTCCTGCTCCGACCAGTACGCACAGGCGGCGATCAGCGCCGGGTCGTCGGACAGGCCGTGGTCGCGGGCGGCGTGCCGGAAGGCCCGGGCCCGCACGACCCCGGTCGAGGTGTCCTGCGGCCCGGCCAGGTGCGCGACCCGGTGGTGGCCGAGCGCGGCCAGGTGCGCGACGGCCAGCTCGATCCCGACCGCGTCGTCGGCGGTCACCGACGGCAGCTCCAGCCCGTCGACCCGCCGGTTGACCAGCACCATCCGGATGCCCTGCTCGTGCAGCCGGGCCAGCAGCGGGTGCTGGCGCCGCGCGGTCGCCACGATCAGGCCCTCGACCTGGCGGGAGCGCAGCGACTCGATCTGCGCCTCCTCCCGGGCCGGGTCGTTGTCGGTGTTGGTGATCCAGGCGTTGTAGCCGGCCGTGCTCAGCACGTCCTCGGCGCCGCGCACGATCGGCGGGAACAGCGGGTTGGTCAGGTCCGGGATGACCAGCCCGATCGTCGTCGACCGGGCCGTCTTCAGGCTGCGCGCGATCGGGTTGGGCTGGTAGCCCAGCGACTCCGCGGCCCGCAGCACCTTGCGGGCGGTGTCGGCGTTGACCAGCGGGCGGGTCTGCGGGTTCAGCGCCCGGGAGGCGGTCGCCGGATGGACGCCGGCCACCAGGGCGACGTCGCGGAGTGTCGGCGCGGGCACGCAAAGATCCTAGGCCGGACCGGTCGGGGAATTCGGGCCGTTCGGCCCGGCGGGTCCGGTGTGGACGGAGGCGGCGCCGTCCGCGGCCGGGTCCGGCGGCGGCCGCCAGCGGGCCCGGCCGCTGCCCCCGGCCACCGCCAGCGGCACGGCCAGCACCGCCAGCCAGCCGAACACCACCCCGAACCGGTCGTCGCCGGCCGGCCCGGCCAGCACGGCCGAGGCGACCGCGCTGCCGGCGAACAGCGACCCGGCGAACAGCGACACCATCGTGGCCCGGGCCGCCGGCATGGCCTGGGTGGCCCAGGTCTGCAACGAGGAGTGCATCGCGGCCCAGGCCAGCCCGAGCAGCACCGCGGCCGCGGTGGCCACCGGCGCCCGCTGCGAGAGCGCGACCGTCGCGCAGCCGGCCACCGCCGCCACCCCGCCGACCGCGATCAGCCGCCACACCGGCCAGTGCGCGGACAGCCGGCCCACCAGCGGGGCGAACACCAGCACGGCCAGCCCGTACGCGGCCGTGACCGCGCCGGCCAGCGCCGTGGAGCTGCCGGCCGACTCGACCGCCGAGGGCAGCAGCGTGAGCGTGCCCAGCAGCACGATCCCCTCGACGAAGGACAGCAGCAGCACCAGCAGCGCCACCCGGGACGAGGCGACCTGCCGCAGCGGCGCCAGCAGGCTCTGCCGGGGCCGGGCCGGCGGCTCCGGCAGCGTGCGCAGCAGCACGACCAGCACCAGCGCGCAGGCACCGGTCAGCGCGAAGGCCAGCCGCCAGCTCGCCACCTGCGCCAGCGTGCCCGCCCCGACCGCGGCCAGCGCGGTGCCGACGGCGACGCCGACCAGCAGCCGGGTCACCTCCTGCTGCCGGCGCGCGGTCGGCACCGTGTCCCCGACGTAGATCAGGCAGGTCGGCACAGCCGCCCCGAACAGCCCGCCGGCGATGCCGCGGGCGATGGTCAGCCCGGCCACGTCCTGCACGGTGGCCGAGGCCGCGGTCGCGACCGCGGCCAGCAGCAGCGTCAGCCGCAGCGTCCGCACCCGGCCCAGCCGGTCGGAGACCATGCCCCACACCGGCTGCATCGCCCCGTACGCGACGTAGTAGACGCCGGCCGAGGCGACCACCGACGGCAGCGGCACGTCCAGGTCGCGGGAGATCGCCAGCAGCACCGGCGGCATCGCGAAGCGGTCCAGCGTGCTGGTGAAGACCGTCAGCTGCAGCCGCAGCGCCGACCGGTCCGCCATCAGGGGGTGACCACCAGGCCCGACCCCGGCTCCAGCGCCGGCGCGAAGACGTCCGCGCCGCCGGCGGTCTCGGGCCGGTAGCGCCGGCGCAGGTCCACCAGGGTGCGGATCGAGGCCGGGTCGACCACGCCGTCGGGCACCAGCCCCTCGGCCGGGTCGGTGAGCCGGGCCAGGTAGCGCTGCGCCAGCGGCTCCGGCAGCTCCAGCGCGGCCTGCGCCTCGGCCACCACCTCCGCGTCGAGCTCGCCGGCGACGACGGCGGCCGCGGTCGCGGTCAGCACCGGGGCCAGCGCCGTGGCGGCACCGGGGTCGCCGACGACGGCCAGCACCGTGCCCAGGTAGGGCGAGCAGGTCCGCGCGACCGTCGCCAGTGGACGGAGCCCGGCCGCCTCGGCGTGCAGCTCGTTGCCGGCGTTGAGCATGGTCGCCGCGCACTCGCCGGCCAGCAGGGCCCGCAGCCGCTTCGGGGTCGAGCCCAGCGTCACCAGCTCGTAGTCGGACCGGTCCAGCCCGATCGACTCGGCCAGCGCGTACATGGCGAAGGCGAAGCCGGAGGTGGGCACGTCGACGCCGAACGCGGCCCCGCGCAGGTCGGCCGCGTCGCCGCGCGCGTACAGCCCCAGGCCCATGCCTCTGTCCACAGCGGACACCATCCGGGCGTCGGCGGTGCGGCCCAGCGGGTTGGTCGGGCTGTAGCGGTAGGCCAGCACGTTGTCCGGACTGGTCAGCACCGCGTCCAGGCTGCCGTCCAGCAGCGCGGCGAACTGCCCGGGCGAGGACGGCACCGCCGTCTCGGTCACGTCCAGCCCGGCCGCGGCCAGCCGGCCGGTCCGTCGGGCCACCCGCAGCAGCACGGACGGCGTGAACGTCCCCAACGTGATGCCGATCGGCACGACTGCCCCTTCCGTCCGGTGGGCCGGGCACGGCGGATCGTAACCGTACGTCGCAGTCGATTGCAGTAGCCGTCACCAGGAAATATCCGTTGCCTTGCAGTTATCGTCAGGGCCTTGACAGTGCTGTGGCGTCGAACACATGATCCGGGGCAGCAAACGATTGCTGTCCCTGGCGACCCCGTGACGCCTCAGCGTGGAGGGCCCGAATGCCGACTCCTTCTTCATCCACCCCCGGCTCCGGGCGCCGCCGCGCGCTCGGAGCCGTCGCCGTCGCGATGGTGGCGGCCCTGGGCCTGTCCGCCTGCGGCTCCAAGCCGTCCGAGCAGGCCGCCGCCTCGACCGAGCCGATCGTCATCGGCATCTCGCTGCCGCTGACCGGTGACTTCTCCCAGCCCGGCGGCGAGGCCAAGCGCGGCTACGAGATCTGGGCCAAGCAGGTCAACGCCAAGGGCGGCCTGCTCGGCCGGCAGGTCCAGCTCAAGATCGTCGACGACGCCAGCAACCAGGACACGGTCGTGTCCGACTACACGAAGCTGATCACGCAGGACAAGGTCGACCTGCTGCTGGGCACGTTCTCCTCGCTGCTCAACTTCCCCGCCTCCGCGGTGGCCGAGAAGAACCAGATGGTGTTCGTGGAGCCGGCCGGCGGCTCGCCGAAGATGTTCACCCGGGGCTTCAAGAACCTGTTCTTCGCCCAGCCCGCGACCGCGCCGCACCAGGCCGACGTGTTCGTCGACTACATCAAGACGCTGCCGGCCGACCAGCGGCCGAAGACGGCGGCGTACCCGAGCCAGGACGACCCGTTCGCGGCCCCGGTCATCGAGTCGATGCAGAAGCAGCTGGAGGCCGAGGGCGTCAAGACCGTCTACAGCGGGACGTACCCGGCGGACGCCACCAACTTCCAGTCGATCGCCAGCCAGCTGGCGACGAAGAAGCCCGACCTGATCGCGCAGGGCGCGGTGTTCGAGGACGGCGTCGGCCTGGTCCGCTCGCTCAAGCAGCTGAACTACTCGCCGAAGATGCTGTTCCAGACCTCGGCCCCCAGCAACGCCGGCCAGTACAGCGACGGCATCGGGGCGGCCAACACCGAGGGCGTCTTCTACACGGTCAGCTGGAACCAGGACGCGAAGACCCCGCAGAACCCGGACTTCGTCAAGGACTACCAGGCCGCGTACAAGGGAGCCGACCCGGCCGAGGACGCGGCCGACGCGTTCGCCGCGGCCCAGGTCCTGCAGGCCGCCACGACGGCGGTCGGCGCGATCGACCAGGCCAAGATCCGCGACTGGCTGCACGCCAACGAGGTGCAGACCATCCTCGGCCCGCTGAGCTGGGAGCAGACCGGCGAGCCCAAGGGCAAGTTCCTGCTGGCGCAGTGGCAGTCGGGCAAGGTGCAGGTGGTGGCCCCGGCCGAGGCCGCGACCACCAAGACCGTCATCAACGCCAAGCCCGGTTGGAAGTAGGCCCATGGCGCAGCTGACCCAGGCCCTGGTCCTCGGGCTCCTCATCGGCGGCGTGTACGCGCTGATGGCGTCCGGACTGACGCTGATCTTCGGCGTCATGCGGATCATCAACATCGCCCAGGGGGCGTTCCTGATCCTGGTGGCGACGTTCACCTGGTGGCTGTGGCGGGAGACCGGCATCGACCCGATCCTCGCCTCGGTCGTCACGACGCCGCTGATGTTCGGCCTGGGTTGGCTGCTCTACAAGCTCGTGGTGTCCCGGATCCGGGGGCAGTCGCCGTCGATGTCGGTGCTGCTCACGTTCGGGCTGGCCCTGGTCATCGAAGGCGTCCTCAACGTGGTGGCGGGCAACAAGTTCAAGTCCGCCACCCCGTCGTACTTCGAGGAGTCCTTCACCATCGGCTCGCTGCACCTGCCCAAGACGCAGGTGTTCGGCTTCCTGGCCGCGGTCGTCGTGCTGGCCGGGCTCTACCTGGTGCTGACGAAGACCTGGACCGGGCGGGCGATCCGGGCCACCTCGCAGAACCCGTCCGCGGCGGCGCTGGTCGGCGTCTCCGCGGCGGGCACGGCGGCGCTCGCGTTCGCCCTGGGCAGCGCGAGCGCCGGCGTCGGCGGCTCGATCCTCTCGGTGCTCTACCCGTTCTTCCCGGCCTCCCACTACGACTGGATCTCCCGGCTGCTCGGGATCGTCGTGCTCGGCGGGATGGGCAGCCTGCCCGGGGCGCTGGTCGGCGCGCTGGTGCTCGGCCTGGCCGAGACGCTGACCGCGACGTACGGGTCGCTGCGGTGGTCGACGCTGGTGTTCTACCTGGTGATCATGGTGGTGCTGCTGGTCCGGCCGCAGGGCCTGTTCGGGGCCCGGCTGCGCGAGGACGGGGTGGCGGCGTGAGCACCGCCACCACCCCGGGCGCGGCCCGGTCGCGGCTGCCCGGCGTCCTCGGCCGGATCCCCGGACCCCGGCTGGCGGCCGGTGTGCTGCTGCTGGTCGCGGTGCTCTACCCGGTCGCCGACCCGTGGAGCCCGTACCGGCAGGGGGTGGCGCTGCTGGCCTTCCTGCTCGCCATCCAGGCCTCCAGCTGGAACATCATCTCCGGGTACGCCGGCTACACCTCCCTGGGCCACAGCATGTTCCTCGGCCTGGGGTCGTACACGACCGCGATCATCGCGCTGCACAGCGGCGTCAATCCACTGTGGATCGCCCCGATCGGCGGGGTCACCGCGGTGGTCGTGGCCGCGCTGGTGGGCTGGGTCGTGCTGCGCACCCGCGGGCACGCGTTCGTCATCATCACCATCGCGCTGCTGCTGGCCGCGCAGATCCTGGCCGTCAACCTGCGCGGGCTGACCAAGGGCTCGGACGGGATCACGCTGGAGCTGCCGTTCTGGAGCCGGGACTACCAGAACATCCCCTTCTACTACGCCCTCCTGCTGCTGCTGGTGCTCACGGTCGCGTTCAGCGCCTGGATCCGGCGGACGAAGTTCGGCACCGGCCTGGTCGCGATCCGCGAGGACGAGGGCAAGGCCGCGGCGATCGGCGTGGACACCACCCGCTTCAAGATCCTGGCCTACGCCGCCAGTTCCTTCTTCATCGGCATCGCCGGCGGCGTGTACGCGTACTACCTGACGTTCCTCAACCCGGTCGGCTCGTTCGCGATCCTCGGCAGCGTGATGATCGTGCTGTCGGCGCTGGTGGGCGGGCGCGGCACCCTGTTCGGCCCGGTGATCGGGGCCCTCATCGTGCAGGTCCTCAACGAGGAGGCCACCGTGTACGGCGGGGGCACCGGCACCCGGGTGCTGCTGATGGGCCTGGTGCTGGTCGCCGTCGTGCTGTTCATGCCGGCCGGCCTGCTGCCCACGGTGCAGGCGGCCTGGCGCAAGCGGCACCCGGTCGAGGTCGAGTACACCGACCAGAGCGGGGCGCTGGGCCGGACCGCACCGGCGGCGACGAGGGACCGCGCGCTCGACGCGGCCGGCGCGGCCGCCGCCGACGAGGTCGCCCCGGGCGAGCCGCTGCTGGAGATCAAGGGCGTGTCCAAGCGCTTCGGCGGGCTGGTCGCGGTCGACAACGCCGACCTGACCGTCCGGAAGGGCACGATCACCGCGCTCATCGGGCCCAACGGCTCCGGCAAGACGACGCTGTTCAACCTCGTCACCGGCGGCATGCAGGCCGACGCGGGGGAGATCTGGTTCGAGGGCAAGCGGATCGACCGGCTCCCGCCCTGGAAGCGCGGCCACCTCGGGCTGGGCCGGACCTTCCAGGTGACCCGGCTGTTCAAGGAGATGACCGTCCTGCAGAACGTCGTCGCCCCCGTCCCGGACGGGCACTGGCGCACGATGTTCGCCGACGCGGTCAGCGGCGAGGAGGCCGACCGGGCCCGCGAGCTGCTCGACGTGGTCGGGCTCGGCCGGTTCGCCGGCCAGCGCGCCGGCGACCTGTCCTACGGCCAGCAGAAGCTGGTCGAGCTGGCCCAGGTGCTCATGCTGGAGCCGAAGCTGATCCTGCTGGACGAGCCGGCCGGCGGCGTGAACCCTTCGCTGCTCGGGCGGCTGGTCGAGGTGATCCGCGAGCTCAACTCGCGCGGGATCTCGTTCCTCGTGGTCGAGCACAACATCCCGCTGGTGCTGGAGCTGTGCGACCCGGTGGTCGTCTTCTCGCACGGCACGCCGATCGCCGAGGGCGCGCCGCAGGAGATCCGCAACGACCCGGTCGTGCTCGACGCCTACCTGGGCGACGACTGGCGGCCGCCGGCGGCCGCGGACCACGCGCCCGCGCCGCAACTGGCGGCCCCGGCCGGCGAGACGGCCGGGCAGCTGTTCACGACGGACCGGGGGTGACCGGGATGCTGCTCTCGCTGTCCGGGGTGGTCGCCGGCTACGGCGCCGGCAACGTGCTGCAGGGCGTCGACCTCGACTGTCCCGAAGGGACGGTCACCTGCATCGTCGGGCCCAACGGGGCCGGCAAGTCCACCGTGCTGCGGGTGATCAGCGGGCTGCTGCGGTGCAGTGACGGCACGATCACCATGGCCGGCGACCGCACCGACGGCCTGACGCCGGAGGCGATCCTCAGCCGCGGCATCACCCAGGTCCCGCAGTCCCAGGCGCTGTTCCCGTCCATGACCGTGCGGGAAAACGTGCTGATGGGCGGGTTCCTGATCCGCCGGAAGCGGGCGCTGCTGGCCGAGCGGCTGGACCGGATCGCCGAGCGGATCCCGATCGTGCGCGAGCGCGGCCACGACACCGCCGGCAACCTCTCCGGCGGGCAGCGCCGGATGGTGGAGATCGCCCGCTGCCTGATGCTGGACCCCAAGCTGATCCTGCTCGACGAGCCGTCCCTCGGGCTGGACCCGCGCAGCCTGGCCGGCGTGGCCGACCTGATCCAGGAGCTGAACGCGGCCGGCACGACCGTGCTGCTGGTCGAGCAGAACGTCCGGCTCGGACTCGGGCTCGCCACCCACGGCGTGGTCATGGCGGGCGGCCGGGAGCGCCTGACCGGCACGGCGGCCGAGGTCCGGGACCACCCGGAGATGGCGACGCTGTACCTGGGCGGATCCGCGGCCGCGGCGTCGTGAGCCGGTTCGGACCAGCCGTGCCGCCGGGACCCCGCGGCACGGCGCCCGCGGTGCGGGCCGCCTCAGCGCGGCCCCATCACCGCGCCGGGGTCGAGGCCGAGGTCGGTGAGCACGGCGCGGGCGGCGTTGCGGCCCGGCCGGCCCGACACCGACCCGCCCGGGTGGCTGGTCGCCCCGGTCAGGAACAGCCCCGGCACCCCCGTCCCGTACGAGGTCCAGCCCGGGATCACGCCGCCGCCGGGGGTGACGAACTCGCCCCCGTGGCAGGACCCGCCCAGGTTGAACGGGTTGTGCCCGGCCACGTCGACCGGCGACTCCGCCCGCAGGGCCAGGATGTCGCCCGGGGACAGACCGGTCGCGTGCGTGCCGACCCGCTGCACCAGCGCCTCGGCGTAGCCGTCCTTGGTGGAGTCCCAGGACCGCCCGTCCGAGCGCGAGTACGGCGCGATGGTGAGGATCTTGAACGTGGCCGCGCCGCCGGGGGCCCGGTCCGGGTCGACCACGGTCTGGTCGACGACCAGCAGCCACGGGTCCCGGGCGTCGGCCTCGCCGCGCTCGAACGCGTCGAGCTGGTCGACGATCCCGGCCGCCGAGCCGTAGCCGGCGGCCACCGCCGAGGTCCCGCCGTAGCTGAGGTCGGCCCGCAGCGCCGCGTGCACGGCGAAGACGCTGAGCCCCGGCCGCCAGCTGTCCCGGGCCCGCAGCAGGTCCTCGCTCGGCTCGGCCAGCAGGCCGGCCAGCGTGGCCAGGTGAGCGGCCGACACGACCGCGCGGCGGGCCGTGACCGTCCGGCCGTCGGTGGTGCGGACCGCGGCCGCGCGGCCCGCACGGACGTCGATGCCGGCCACCGGGGCGTCGGTGACGACGCGGCCGCCGTGCGCCGCCAGCTGCCGGATCAGCGCCGCCGGCAGCGCGCCGGAGCCGCCGATCGGGGTGGCCCAGCCGAACCGCAGCCGGCCGGCCGCGATCGAGGCCGGCAGCACCCCGGTGCCGGGCCGGCGCGGGTCCTGGATCGTGGCCATCGACAGCCACAGCAGGAACGAGCGGACCACCGGGTGCTCGAAGTCCCGGTGGATCAGGTCCCAGGCCGTCCCGGCCCGCATCGCCGTGTAGGCGTCGCCGTGCTCGCCCAGCGGCAGGCCGGAGTTCCAGCGGCCGTGCTCGGCCGCGAGCCCGTCGTTCCAGGCCCGGATCAGCGCGGTGAACGCGCGGGCGTCCGCAGTGGACCACCGGGCCAGCTCGGCCGCGGTCGCGTCGAGGTCGCGCGACATGACCAGCAGGTCGCCGTCCTCCTGGGGCAGCACCACGGCCGGGTCCGTCCGCTCGTACCGCAGCCCGTACGTGGACAGCAGGCCGAGCTCGTCGTCGGCCAGCAGCGGGTTGGACTGGATCAGCACGTGGGCGCTGGAGCAGGAGTCGTGGGCGAAGCCCGGCAGCGTCAGCGCCTCGGTGACCGTGTTGCCGCCGGGGACCTCCCGGGCCTCCAGCACGCAGACCTCCAGGCCGGCCGCGGCCAGGTAGGCCGCGCACACCAGCCCGTTGTGCCCGGCACCGATCACGACGACGTCGGCGGTCTCCGGCAGCGGCGCCATGGTGCCTCCCGAGGTGATGGTCGGTCGCCGGTCAGGGCGGTGCATTCGATTGCAGTAGCGTGCCGCACCGACCGGGGGATTCACAAGGGCGGCTCCTTGACACACCGGAGAACAGTCCCGAACACTGGCCTGGCAATCGTTTGCAGAAAGGCGACGACATGAGCGACTCGGACCTGTCGGTCGGGTGGATCGGGGCGGGGCGCATGGGCGCCGCGATGGCCGTCCGGCTGGCCCGCGCGGGCGTCAAGCCCACGGTGTGGAACCGGACCCGGGCCAAGGCCGAGGCCATCGCCGCCGACGGCTGCGCGGTGGCCGACACCATCGCCGACCTCCGCGACCGCGACGTGGTCTTCACGATGGTCTCGACCCCGGCCGACCTGGAGGAGGTGCTGCTGGGACCGGGCGGTCTGCTGCTGGACCCGCAGCGGCTGCCCGGCGCGGTGGTGGACTGCTCGACCGTCTCGATCGAGTCCTCCGAGGCGATCCGGGAGGCCTGCACCACGGCCGGCGTCGACTTCCTGGCCGCGCCGGTCAGCGGCAACGGCAAGGTGGTCGCGTCCGGCAACCTGACCCTGGTCGTCTCCGGCCCGCGGGAGACGTACGAGAAGGTCGCGCACCTGCTCGACCACATCGGCAAGTCCGTGACCTACGTGGGCGAGGGCGACCTGGCCCGGCTGGCCAAGATCTGCCACAACCTCATGCTCGGCGTGGTCGCCCAGACCATGGCCGAGATCACCGTGCTGGCCGAGAAGGGCGGCATGCCCCGGGCCGCGTTCCTGGAGTTCCTCAACGACAGCGTGATGGGCTCGGCCTTCACCCGCTACAAGTCCCCGGCGTACGTGCACCTGGACTACACGCCGACGTTCACGCCCGTGCTGCTGCGCAAGGACTTCGACCTCGGGCTGGCGGCCGCGCGCACGCTGGATGTGCCGATGCCGGTGGCGGCCGCGACCGCGCAGCTGGTGCAGGCGCTGGTGAGCAAGGGCCACGTGAGCGAGGACTTCGCCGTCCTGCTGTCCCAGCAGGCCGAGGCGTCCGGGCTGGAGCTGACGCCCGAGGACACCCCGGTCGACGACGGGCTGGGCGCCCAGTGAGCGCGCCGGCCCGGCCGCTGCCGGCGCCCGGCCACATGGGCGTCGACTACGAGACGCGGGTGGACTTCGACCGGCTGCGCCGGCACCGGCTGGAGCGGGCCAAGGCGTCGCTCGCGGCCAGCGGCTGCGGCGCGTTCCTGCTGTTCGACTTCTACAACATCCGCTACACCACGCAGACGTGGATCGGCGGGGCGCTCGGCGACAAGATGACCCGCTACGCGCTGCTGACCCAGGACCACGGCCCGACCCTGTGGGACTTCGGCTCCGCCGCCCGGCACCACAAGCTCTACTCGCCCTGGCTGGAGCAGGACGACTGCCGGGCCGGCATGCTCGGGCTGCGCGGCGCGATCGCCCCGACGGCGGGCCTGATGGAGGACGCGGTCCGCGAGATCGTCGGGATGCTGCGGGACGCCGGCGTGGCCGACCAGCCGGTGGGCGTGGACATCGTCGAGCCGCCGTTCCTGTTCGAGATGCAGCGGCAGGGCCTGCACGTGGTGGACGCGCAGCAGTTCCTGCTCGACGCCCGGCAGATCAAGTCCGCCGACGAGATCATGCTGCTGACCCAGGCGGCCGCGATGGTCGACGGCGTCTACCAGGACATCGTCGAGGTGCTCAAGCCCGGCATCCGGGAGAACGAGATCGTCGCGCTGGCCAACAAGCGCCTGTACGAGATGGGCTCGGACCAGGTCGAGGCGATCAACGCGGTCTCGGGCGAGCGCTGCAACCCGCACCCGCACAACTTCTCCGACCGGCTGATCCGGCCCGGGGACCAGGCCTTCTTCGACATCATCCACTCCTACAACGGCTACCGGACCTGCTACTACCGGACGTTCTCGGTCGGCAGCGCGACGGCGTCGCAGCGGGACGCGTACACGAAGGCGCGGGAGTGGATGGACGCCGCCATCGCCGCGGTGAAGCCGGGCGTGGGCACGGACGAGATCGCCGCGGTGTGGCCGGAGGCGACCGAGTTCGGGTTCGACAGCGAGATGGCCGCGTTCGGCCTGCAGTTCGGCCACGGGCTCGGGCTGGGCCTGCACGAACGACCGATCATCTCGCGGCTCAACAGCATGAAGGAGCCGATCGAGCTGCGGGTGGGCATGGTGTTCGCGCTGGAGACGTACTGCCCGGCGAGCGACGGCTTCTCGGCCGCGCGGATCGAGGAGGAGGTCGTCGTCACGTCCGAGGGCCCGCGCATCTTGACTCTTTTCCCCGCGCAGGATCTGGTTGTGGCGAACCCCTATTAGGGAGTGGTGTTGTGGAGAACGAGCTTTTCATCGGCGGCAAGTGGGTGCCGGCCGCTTCCCGGTTCGATGTGATCGATCCGGCCACTGGCGACGTGATCACCTCCGTTTCCGACGGTTCCGTCGACGACGCCCTAGCCGCTGTCGACGCCGCCTCGGCCGCCTTCGCGTCCTGGGCGGCGTCCGCCCCGCGCGAGCGCGCCGAGATCCTGCGCCGGGCCTTCGAGCTGATGACCGCCCGCGCCGACGACCTGGCCAAGCTGATCAGCCTGGAGAACGGCAAGGCGCTGGTCGACGCGCGCGGCGAGGTCACCTACGCCGCCGAGTTCTTCCGCTGGTACGCCGAGGAGGCGGTCCGTGCCGACGGGCTGGTCACGACCGCTCCGTCCGGCGCCAACAAGATCCTCGTGGTGCGCCAGCCGGTCGGCGTGTGCGTGCTGGTCACGCCGTGGAACTTCCCGGCCGCGATGGCCACCCGCAAGATCGGTCCGGCGCTGGCGGCCGGCTGCACCGTCGTGCTCAAGCCGGCCAGCGACACACCGCTGACCGCGCTGGCCATGGCCGCCATCCTGGCCGAGGCCGGGGTGCCCGACGGCGTGGTGAACGTGCTGCCGTCCCGGAGCTCGGGCAAGGTGGTGTCGGCCATGCTGCACGACCCGCGGGTCCGGAAGGTGTCCTTC
>DATINN010000284.1:0-3432 GCA_035474175.1 Mycobacteriales bacterium
CCAAGGATCACGGGTTGAGAGGTGCAGCCGGCCGCCTGTTCGAGTACTCACTGCCCGCAGCGATGGAGTTCAGCAGCCCTCGCGCCTGGGCGAGAGCGCCGCCGTGGGCAGGAACCGCAGCACGCCGGCCAGCCCGGCCGGGAACCGGGTCAGCGGGAACAGCACCCCGCCGAAGAACAGCAGCAGGAACCAGACCAGGTTGGCCGCGGCCAGCGTGGCCTCGGCCCGCAGCGCGCCCGCCATCAGCAGGCCCAGCCCGGCGAACGCGGCCGTGCCCGCGACCACCAGCAGGGCCGTGCTCAGCACCGCCCCGACCCCGCCGGCCGGCCGCCAGCCCAGCGCGAGGCCCAGCCCGCCGACCAGCACCACCTGCAGCAGCTCCAGGCACAGCACGGCCGCGGTCTTGCCCAGCAGCAGGGCCGAGCGGGGCAGCGCGGTCGCGCCCAGCCGCTTGAGCACGCCGTACTTGCGCTCGAAGCCGGTGCCGATCGCCAGCCCGGTGAACGCCGCCGAGGTGACCGCCAGCGCCAGCACCCCCGGGACCACGAAGTCGACCCGCCGCCCGCTGTCGACCTCGATGAACGGCTCGGCCACCAGCACCGCGGTCAGCAGCAGCGGGACGAGCAGGGTCAGCAGCACCTGCTCGCCGTTGCGGAGCGAGAGCCGCAGCTCCATCCGGGTCTGGGCGGCCAGCATCCGGGACAGCGGGGCCGCGCCCGCGGCCGGCACGAAGCTGTCGGTGCTGCCCGTGCTGCCGGTGCTCATCGCAGCCCGTGCCCGGTCAGGTCGAGGAACACGTCCTCGAGCGAGCGCCGCTCCACGTGCACGTCCAGGGTGAGCACGCCCCGCCCCGCGCACCAGGCCGTCACGGCGGCGACCAGGTCCGGGTCGACCGGCTTGGGCACCCGGACCAGGTATTCGCCCGGGGCCGGCTCGGTCACGGTCGCGTCCGGCGGCAGCGCGGCGGCCAGCGCGGCCAGGTCCAGCCCTTCCTCGGTGCTGAAGCGCAGCTGCCCCTCGGAGCCGTCCCGGGTCAGCTCGGCCGGCGTCCCGGCGGCCACGGCCCGGCCGTGGTCGACGACCACGACCTGGTCGGCCAGCCGCTCCGCCTCCTCCATGTAGTGCGTGGTCAGCACGACCGTCACCCCGTCCGCCCGCAGCTGCCGGACCACGTCCCAGGTCGCGTGCCGGGCCTGCGGATCCAGCCCGGCGGTGGGCTCGTCCAGGAACACCAGCTCGGGCCGGCCGACCACGGCCATGGCCAGCGACAGCCGCTGCTGCTGCCCCCCGGACAGCCGCTTGTACGCCGTGCCCGCCGCCGCCGTCAGCCCCAGCCGGTCGAGCAGGTCGCCCGGGTCCAGCGGCCGGGCCGCGTACGACGCGAGCAGCCGGAGCATCTCGCCGGCCTTCGCGCCGGGGTAGCCGCCGCCGCCCTGCAGCATCACGCCGACCCGGGGGCGCAGCGCCCGGGCGTCGGAGACCGGGTCGAGGCCCAGCACCCGCACGGTGCCGCCGTCGGGGCGGCGGTAGCCCTCGCACAGCTCGACCGTGGTGGTCTTGCCCGCGCCGTTGGGCCCGAGCAGGGCGAGGACCTCGCCGGCGGCCGCGCGCAGGGTCAGGCCGGAGACCGCCGTGACCGCGCCGTACCTCTTCTCGAGGTCGTGCACCTCGACGGCGGGGCGTTCCACCGCACCAGCCTAGGACGCCCCGGATGACCCTCTGGCGGCGCGGGTCGGCCCGCATCCACCAACGGCCGTCCGGGGTGTCCGGCGTGACCGCGGACACGGTGCGGAGGGTCGGGCGTGCGCCCGGGCGCCGATATACGTAACATCAGCAGTATGAAAATCGCCCGGCCGGTCCCGACGCGGGACGAGGTGGCCCGCCTGCTCCTGGAGCAGGGCCCGGCCACCGCCGTCGCGCTGGGCGAGCGCCTGGGCATCAGCCCCACCGCGGTCCGCCGCCACCTCGACGCGCTGGTCGCCGACGGGCTGGCCAGCGACCGCGAGCAGCGCCCGCTCGGCGGCGCGCAGCGCGGGCGCGGCCGGCCGGCGCGGGAGTTCCTGCTCACCGCCGCGGGCCGGGCCGGCTTCCCGCACGCGTACGACGACCTGGCCGCCGCGGCCATGCGCTTCCTGGCCGAGACCGGCGGGGAGCGCGCGGTGGCGGAGTTCGCCGAGCGCCGCGTCGGCGTGGTCGAGGAGCGCCACGGCGCCGAGGTCCGCGCCGCCGACCGCAAGGTCGAGGCGCTGGCCGCGGCCCTGACCAGCGAGGGCTACGCTGCCTCGGCCCACAGCGTGGGCGCCGGCGGCCAGCTCTGCCAGCACCACTGCCCGGTCGCGCACGTCGCGGCCGAGTTCCCGCAGCTGTGCGAGGCCGAGACCCGCGCGTTCGAACGGCTGCTGGGCACGCACGTCCAGCGGCTGGCCACCATCGCCCGCGGCGACGCGGTCTGCACCACCCACATCCCGAGCACCGACACCGCCCCTCCTGGGAGGACGCGAGCATGACCTTGACCCAGAGCGAGCAGATCGACCAGCTGTCTCGTTACAAGTTCGGCTGGGCCGACTCCGACGTCGCCGGCGCCGGGGCCAAGCGCGGCCTGTCCGAGGAGGTCGTCCGCGACATCTCGGCCAAGAAGGACGAGCCGGAGTGGATGCTCGCGATGCGGCTGAAGGGCCTGCGGCTGTTCGACCGCAAGCCGCTGCCGACGTGGGGCGCCGACCTCGCCGACATCGACTTCGAGAACATCAAGTACTTCGTCCGCTCCACGGAGAAGCAGGCCGCGTCCTGGGAGGAGCTCCCGGACGACATCAAGGCCACGTACGACCGGCTGGGCATCCCGGAGGCGGAGAAGCAGCGGCTGGTCTCCGGCATCGCCGCGCAATACGAGTCGGAGGTCGTCTACCACCAGATCCAGAAGGAGCTGGAGGACCAGGGCGTCATCTTCCTCGACACCGACAGCGGCCTGAAGCAGCACCCGGAGCTGTTCCAGGAATACTTCGGGTCGGTCATCCCGGTCGGCGACAACAAGTTCGCCGCGCTCAACACCTCGGTCTGGTCCGGCGGCTCGTTCATCTACGTCCCCTAGGGCGTGCACGTCGACATCCCGCTGCAGGCCTACTTCCGGATCAACACCGAGAACATGGGCCAGTTCGAGCGGACGCTGATCATCGTCGACGAGGGCGCCTACGTGCACTACGTCGAGGGCTGCACCGCGCCGATCTACTCCTCCGACTCGCTGCACTCCGCGGTCGTGGAGATCATCGTCAAGAAGAACGCGCGCTGCCGCTACACGACCATTCAAAACTGGTCCAACAACGTCTACAACCTGGTCACCAAGCGCGCGATCGCGCACGAGGGCGCGACCATGGAGTGGGTCGACGGCAACATCGGCTCCAAGGTGACGATGAAGTACCCGGCCGTGTGGATGGT
>DATINN010000285.1:0-3377 GCA_035474175.1 Mycobacteriales bacterium
GGCGGTCGAGGCGCTGGTGCGCTGGCGGCACCCGCGCTACGGGCTGCTGCTGCCGGGCCGGTTCATCGCCGCGGCCGAGGAGACCGGGCTGGTCGTGCCGCTGGGACGGCAGGTGCTGGCGGCCGCGTGCGCGGAGGCGGCCGCGTGGGCCGCGCTGACGCCGGAGCCGCCGCTGGTCAGCGTCAACCTCGCGGCCGGGCAGCTGCGCGATCCCGGGCTGGTCGCCGACGTGCTCGGCATCCTGGCCTCGACCGGGCTGCCGGCGGCGCGGCTGCAGCTGGAGGTGCTGGAGACCGCGGTCATCCACCCCGGCGACGACGCGCTGACCACGCTGCGCTCGCTGGCCGGCGAGGGGATCCGGATCGCGGTCGACGACTTCGGCACCGGGCAGGCCAACCACTCGTTCCTGCGCCGGCTGCCGCTGCACGAGCTGAAGCTGGCGGGCGAGTTCGTCGCCGGGGTCGGCGGGCCCGACGGCGACCCGCTCGACCAGCACCTGGCCGCGTCGCTCATCGACCTCGGGCACACGCTCGGGCTGACCGTCACCGCCGAGGGCGTGGAGACGCCGCACCAGGCCGAGTGGCTGCGCGCGGCCGGCTGCGACACCGCCCAGGGCTGGCACTACGCCGCCGCCCTGCCGGCCCCGGCCGTCCGGCCGCTGATCGCCGGATGAGCCGGCCGGCGCGGGTCTCCGACGTGCACGAGGTGGCCGCGGCCATGCCGCACGTCACCCTGGACGCCGACGGGCGGGTCTACCAGGTCGGCGGGAAGTCGTTGCAACTCCTCGCCGAAGTACACGACAGGACGCCCGGATCCGTAGCGCAAACTTGTCCGTAGGTCGCTTCCGTCGTACCGTTCCCTCGTAGCTCCCCGCCGTCCTCCGGGACTGGCGGGGCATTTTCTTTCCCGGATCGGTGAGGGTGTTGGCTGAGCTGCGGGGCCGTCCTGGTCATGGACTACCAGAACGTGCACCTGACCGGGGCACGACCTGTTCGCCGCGCCTCGCGGTCTGCCGAGGCACGAATCGCTGATCGACCCGCTCCTGTTCGGTGCCGAGCTGATCCGCAACCGCAACCAGATCCAGCGCGCTGGCTACGACCACGCGGTGCTGGCCCGCGTGCTGGTCTACCGCGGCCTGCCGTCGCCGGAGCACGATGCCGAGCAGTACGCCCGGAACCTCGCGCAGAAGGCTCACTGGGAGAGGGACTCGCGGGTGCGTGTCACGAGCCGGCCGCTCAAGTACGACTACGAGCGCGACGCGTCCGGGCGGCGAGTGCTCGACGCTGGTGGACGACCGATCACGGTCGGTCGCCCACGGGAGAAGGGCATCGACGTTCTCTGCGCTCTGGCGGTCGTGCGGGAGGCTGCCAGCCCGACGACCGATCTCGTCGTCCTCGCCTCCCGAGACAGCGACCTGCGACCTGCCCTGGACGAGGCGCTCCATCTCGGTACGGCGAAGATCGAGACGACCACCTGGCACGATCCGCTCCGGCCAGGGCAGTGTCGGCCGTTGCAGCCTGACGACGAGAAGCGCCGGCTGTGGAACACCCGTATGTCGGAGACCGAATTCCAGCGCACGCTCGACCGTAGGGACTACACCTGAGCCGTGAGCCGGTCACGGAGAGCGCGAGTAGCGGACATCCACGAGTTGGCGTTGGGGATGCCATTCGTGACCGTTGAGACGGGACGCAGCGGCAACCCGGTGTACCAGGTTGGCGGCAGGTCGTTCGTGTTCTTCCGCACCCCCCGGCCGGACGCGGTCGACCCCGCCACCGGCGAGCGCTACGACGACGTGATCGTGTTCTGGGTCGACTCCGAGGCCGACAAGCAGGCGCTGGTGCAGGACGAGCGCACGCCGTTCTTCACCACGCCGCACTTCGACGGGCACCCGTCGGTGCTGGTCCGCGGCTGCCGGATCGGCGAGCTCAGCCGGGACGAGGTGACCGAGGTCGTGCAGGACGCCTGGCTGGCCCGGGCCTCCAGGACCCGGGCCCGGGCCTGGCTGGCCCAGCAGCCGGGCTCAGTCTGACTCCGCCCGGCGGCGGCGGACGGTCCAGACCAGCAGGGCCGCGACGACGAGCACGGCCAGGGCGAGCGCGGCACCCCGGCCGAAGGTCTTCTCCACCCGCTCGTAGGAGTTGCCGGCCAGGTAGCCGACCAGCACCGTGGCCACGCCCCAGACGATCCCGCCGGCCGCGTTCGCGACCAGGAACCGCCGGTACGGCATCTGGGCCACGCCGGCCAGGGCCGGCATCACGGCCCGGAAGAACGCCACCGACCGGCCCAGGAACACCGCGACCGAGCCGCGCCGGGCCAGCAGCTCGCGGGCGGTGTCGATGCGGGCCTTGTGCCGGTCCAGCATCTTCGCCCGCAGGATCCGCGGTCCCATCGAGCGGCCGACCTCATAGCCGACCGAGTCGCCGAGCACCGCGGCCAGCACGACGGCCAGCAGCATGAGGGTCAGCCCGACGGTGCCGCGAGCGGCGGCGACCCCGCCGAGCACGGCCGCGGTCTCGCCCGGGATCACGAAGCCGACGAACAGCGCGTCCTCGGCGAACACCAGCGCGGCGACGACCAGGTAGATGAGCACGGGCGGCGCCGTCAGCACCGACTCCATCAGACCGCTCACCCGCGCAGCCTACGGGGCGCCTAGGGTCGGCGGGTGATCGCGCTGGAGCCGGGCCGGCTGTCGCCGCTGGCGTCGATCAACCGGGCCGTGCTGGACGGGCGGGCGGCGCGGGACGTGCTCGGCGCCCCCGGACTGGTGGCGCTGGCCGCGGCGGCCGGCCTGCACCCGGACGGCCCGGTCCGGTCGTACCTGGACCGGCGGCTGGCGGCCGGCGACCCGGCGGCGGAGCGGGTCGCGGCCGGGTACGGCGCCCGGCTCGGCACCCTGCTGGCCGCGCTGCGCTCCGGCGACCGGGCGGTCCGGCCGGAGTGGGAGCACCCGAGCTGGTGGCAGCGGTGGGCGGCGGCGACCACGATCCGGCTCGGCGGCGGCCTGGCCGGCGGCCCGTTCGGCGCGCTGGTCGCGGCCCGGGCGGCGCAGTCGGCCGGCTGCCGGGTCGTCGTCGAGCCCGCCCCGGCCGACCTGCCCCTGCGCGGCGCCGCCCGCATCTCCCGGCGGCGGCACGGGCCGGCGGTGGTGCTCGACTTCGGCCACACCTGGGTCAAGCGCGCGATCGCCGACTGGGACGGCCTCACGCTGACCGGCCTGCGCCGGCTGGACCCGGTGCCGGCCCCGCCCGAGGACGCAGCCGGCCCGGCGGTGGCCGCGGCCGTGGCCGGCACGCTCGCCGCCGCCCGGGCGGAGGCGGGCGACCCGCCCGGGCCGGTCGTCGCCGCCATGGCCGCGTACGTCATCGACGCCAACGAAC
>DATINN010000286.1:0-1642 GCA_035474175.1 Mycobacteriales bacterium
GCGCCGCTGCCGGCGGAACCGCAGCCGTCGCTGGCCGAGCTGATCGCCGAGCAGGACCGGCGCGCGCCGACCGCGCCGGCGCTGGAGTGGGGCGAGCTGGTGCTGGACCGGGCCACGCTGGCGGGGCGGGTGTCCCGGATCCGGGACGCGCTGATCGCAACGGCCGGCGACTCGCCGGTCGTCGCGGTCACCGGCAGCCCCAGCGCCGGCACGGTCGCCGCGGTGCTCGCCGTGCTCTCCGGCGGCGGCGTGCTGCTCACGCTGGACCCACAGCTGCCCCGGCTGCGCCGGCAGGCCATGCTCACCCGGGCCGGCGCCGACCGGCTGGTCGTGGTCGGCGACGTGCCGCAGCAGGTCGTCACCGACAGCCTGACCGTGGTCCGGGTCAGCCCGGACGCCGCGGAGGTCGCGGTCGAGCCGGCCACCGCGCCCGACCCGGGCCGTACGGTCCCGGAGCTGGTCCGCGACCCGGCCGCCGGCTACGTGTTCTTCACCTCAGGCACCACCGGCACCCCGAAGGCGGTGGTCGGCCGCCGGGACGGGCTGGTGCACTTCCTGCGCTGGCAGCGCGGGACGTACGGGGTGGGGCCGGACGACCGGTGCGCGCAGGTGACCGGGCTGTCGTTCGACGTGGTGCTGCGGGACCTGCTGCTGGCCCCGGTCAGCGGTGCGACGCTGGTCGTGCCGGCCGACGCCGAGGCCGCCGCCCCGGCCCGGTTCGCCGGCTGGCTGGGCGAGCGGCGGGTCACGGTGCTGCACGCGGTGCCGACGCTGCTGGAGGCCTGGCTGGCCGAGACCCCGCCGGGCACGCCCGCGCCGCGGCTGCGGCTCACCTTCGCGGCCGGCGAGCCGCTGACCGCCGCGACCGCGACGCGGTGGCGGGAGGCCGCCGGCGGCCGGGTCGTCAACCTGTACGGGCCGACCGAGACGACGCTGGCCAAGCTCGCGTACGACGTCCCGGACCGACCGGCGCCCGGGGTGCAGCCGGTCGGCCGGCCGCTGCCCGGCACGCAGGCCCTGCTGCACACCCGGGCCGGGGTGGCCTGCGGGATCGGCGAGGTGGGCGAGATCGTGCTGCGCACCCCGTACCGCAGCCTGGGGTACGCCGGCCAGGACGGTCCCGGCTTCGAGCCCAACCCGGCCACCGGCGACGCGGACGACCTGCTCTACCGCACCGGCGACCTGGGCCGTCTCCGGCCGGACGGCAGCCTGGACATCCTCGGCCGGGCCGACCGGCAGGTGAAGATCCGCGGTGTCCGGGTGGAGCCGGACGAGGTCGCCGCGACGGCCGCCCGCCACCCGGCGGTCACCCGGGCCGTGGTGGCCGCGGTCCCGGACGCCGCCGGGCGGCCGCTGCTCGCCGCGTGGCTGGTGGCGCCGACCGGCACCTCCGGCACCCCGAGCCAGGTCCGCAGCTTCCTGGGCAAGCGGCTGCCGGCCGCGGCCGTGCCGAGCGTGATCACGGTGGTCGAGGACATCCCGCGCACCGCGAACGGCAAGACCGACTGGGCCGCGCTGCCGGCGGCGGTGGCGGCCACGGCCGCGCCGGAGCACGTGGAGCCGCGCACCGAGCTGGAGCGCACCGTGGCCGGCGTGTTCGCCACCCTGCTGCGGCGGGATCGGGTCGGCGTGCACGACGGGT
>DATINN010000287.1:0-1815 GCA_035474175.1 Mycobacteriales bacterium
GTCGGCGAGCCCGGCCGCCGCGGCCCGCTGGACCTCGACCACCGGGGACGGGGCGGCCCGGGCCAGCGCCGAGTACAGCCGGGCCACGGTGGCCCAGTCGACCGGGTCCTGCAGCTCCAGCGCCGCGATCGCCGCCTGCAGCCGGTACGGCCCGGGGCCGGTCGCCCGGCGCAGCGACGCCAGCCCCTCGGCCGCCCGGGCCCGGTCCCAGCGGGTGCGGTCCTGCTCGGGCAGCGGGACGTACCGGCCGGCGTCGGTGCGGGCGGCCCGGCGGGCGTCGTGCAGCAGCATCAGCGCCAGCAGCGCGTGCACCTCGGACTCGGCCGGCAGCAGCCCGGCCAGCAGCCGCCCCAGCCGGATGGCCTCGTCGCACAGCCCGGCCCGGACCAGCTCGGCGCCGGCGGTGGCGGCGTACCCCTCGGTGAAGATCAGGTAGACCACCTGCAGCACGGCGTCCAGCCGGGCCGGCAGCTCCGCGTCCGGCGGCACCCGGTACGGGATGCGGGCCAGCGAGATCTTGCGCTTGGCCCGGGTCAGCCGCTTGGCCATGGCCGGCTCCGCGACCAGGAAGGCGCGGGCGATCTCGGCCGTGCTCAGCCCGCCCAGCGTGCGCAGGGTGAGCGCGACCCGGGCGGCCGGGTCCAGGGCCGGGTGGCAGCAGGTGAAGACCAGCCGGAGCCGGTCGTCGGCGACCGCGGAGTCCGGCGGCGGGGCCGGGTGCTCCTGCTCGGCCAGCCGGGCCGCCTCGGCCAGCCGGGCGGCCCGGTCGGACTGGGACCGGTCGCGGCGCAGCCGGTCCACGGCCTTGCGGCGGGCGGTGGTGGTCAGCCAGGCGCCCGGGCTGGCCGGCACGCCGTCGCGGGGCCAGCTGGCGACCGCGGCCAGGAACGCGTCCTGGGTCGCCTCCTCGGCCAGCTGCACGTCCCCGGCCCAGCCGACGAGCGTGGCCAGGACGGTGGCCCACTCGTCCCGGAAGGCCCGCTCGACCGGGTCCGGGCCGCCCGCGCTCATCGTTCGACGACGGGCCGCACCTCGACCGAGCCGTAGCGGGCCATCGGGATCCGGGCCGCCACCGCCAGCGCCTCGTCCAGGTCGGCGCAGTCGATGAGGTAGTAGCCGGCGAGGATCTCCCTGGTCACCGCGAACGGCCCGTCGGTCACCGCGGTCGCGCCGTCCCGGACCCGGACCGTGGTCGCCGACTCGACCGGGTGCAGCGCGGCGTTGGCGATCCACACCGCCTGCTCGCGCAGCTCATCGGTCAGCCGGTCCCACTCGGGCAGCTCGGCCCAGCGGGCGGCCCGGGTCTCCTCGTCCGCGTCCTCGGCGTAGAGCAGCAGCATGTACGTGGCCATCACGCCTCCTCCCGTCCTACCGACGCGGCTCCGGGCGCGGGATGGACAGCGGCGGCGATGCGGGCGTACGCCCCGACGTCCAGGGCCTCACCCCGCAGGCCCGGGTCGACGCCGGCCCGGCGCAGGATCGCCTCGGCCGCCGGGGCCGAGCCGGCCCAGCCCGCCAGCGCCGCCCGCAGCGTCTTGCGGCGCTGCGCGAAGGCGGCGTCGATCACCGCGAACGCGGCCGCCCGGTCGCCCGGCGGCGGCTCCCGGCGGGTCAGCGCGACCAGCCCGGAGTCCACGTTGGGCACCGGCCAGAACACCGCCCGCGGCACCGACCCGGCCCGCCGCACCTGCGCATACCAGGCCGCCTTGACCGAGGGCACCCCGTACGTCCGGGAGCCGGGCCCGGCCGCCAGCCGGTCGGCCACCTCGGCCTGCACCATGACCAGCCCGGTCCGCAGCGACGGCAGCACCTCCA
>DATINN010000288.1:0-4773 GCA_035474175.1 Mycobacteriales bacterium
CAGCGTGACCAGGTTGGCCCCGGTGACGGCGCCGACCAGCGTCTCCCGCGGGAACCACACCTTCTTGATCAGGTTGCTGTTGCCGACCAGCGCGCCGGCGCCGCCGTTGAGGCTGTTGGCCAGGAAGTTCCACGGCAGCAGCCCGCACAGCAGCCAGAGCGCGAACACGTCCAGCCCGCTGGGGTCGCCGCGGCCGGGCTGGGCCCGCAGGAACACCCCGAACACGACGGTGAACAGCGCCATCGTGACCGGCGGGTTGACCAGCGACCAGGACCAGCCCAGGGCCGAGCGCTTGTACTTGCCGCGCAGCTCGCGGAGGGTCAGGTTCCACAGCAGCTCGCGGGAGGCCGCGACCTCGGTCAGCGCGGTCACGGCGCTGAGTATAGGGATGGTGACCCTGAGTTTCGGACATCAGCACCTACGGTGCGTACTCCGATGCTGACGCAGGGTAGGATTCGCGCTCGTGCCAGCCGAACGCCGCGTGCAGTTCGCGTACTCCGACCTGCAGCCGAAGATGCACGAGGAGCACGGCCGCCGGAGGAAGGCGGCCAAGATCATCCAGGTCCTCACGCACTTCCTCGGCCAGGCCGACCTCGACGGCCGGACCGTGCTCGACCTCGGCTGCTCCACCGGCTTCATCACCGACGAGCTGCACCGGGCCCGGGCCGACGTGACCGGGGTCGACATCGACGAGCCCGGCCTGGAGCAGGCCCGGCGCCGCTTCGGCGGCCGGGTGCCGTTCCGCCGGGCCGACGGCGCGGACCTGCCGTTCGCCGACCGCTCCATCGACGCGGTCGTGTTCAACCAGATCTACGAGCACGTCGTCGACCCGGACGCGGTGCTGGCCGAGATCCGCCGGGTGCTGCGCCCGGACGGCGTCGTCTACCTCGGGCTCGGCAACCGGCTCGGCATCATGGAGCCGCACCACCGGCTGCCGTTCCTGTCCTGGCTGCCGGCCGGCGCGGCCGACCGCTACGTCGCCGCCACCGGCCGGGCCGACGCCTACCACGAGCGGTTCCGGACCCGGGCCGGGCTGCGCCGGCTGTGCCGGGGGCTGCGGGTCTGGGACTACACCTACACGGTGCTGGCCGAACCGGCCCGCTTCGGCGCCGACGACATGGTGCCGGCCCGGCTGGCGTCCGCGCCGCCGCTGCTGTGGACCGCGCTGACACCGATCATCCCGACCTTCGTCTGGGTCGGCACGCCCGGCACCGACGCGCCCCGCGGCGCGCGCTGCCGGGTCGCGCCGCGCCCCGTGGACGGGATCCCGCCCGCCCCCGCCCCGATCAGGCCGGTTTGACGCCGTGCCAGCAGACGAACATGAAGTCGGGCAGGAACCCGTAGCGCCGGGCCTCCCGGGTGTCGGCGATCTCGGTCCAGGTCGCCGGGTCGGCGTGGCTGAGCAGGTCGACCTCGTCGATGTCGTCCCCGCCGTAGCCGGTGTCGAAGTTCCCGGCGGTGACCCGCTCGGTCAGGTCGGCGGTGACCAGGGTCGAGGTCCGCAGGCCGGCGGCCTCGAGCTTCTCGGCCAGGTCCCAGCCGAAGCGCCAGTAGACCAGCGTGTTGTCACCGTGGTATTCGGGCTTGGTCGGCGGCGCGGTCACGCCCTGCGGCACCGGCACCTCGAGGAACAGGTGGCCGCCGGGCGCGAGCACCCGGACGATCTCGGCCAGGCTCTTCTCCGTGTCCGGCACGTGCTCCAGCACGTGCGGGGTGAGGATCACGTCCAGGCTGGCGTCGGGCATGTCGATGTTCTGCAGGTCGAGCTTGACCGTGCCCTTGTGCGCGGACTCGTCGTAGTCGCTGGCCAGGTATTTGACCCGCTTGGCCATGACCGACCGGTAGCGGTCGTCCAGCCGCGGGCTGGTCTCCAGCACCCGGGCCTTGGCGTCGTAGGACGTGCGCCGGGTCCAGCACCAGTAGAGGTAGCGGTCCCGGGCGATGCTGCCGCAGCACGGGCAGGTCGCCATCTCGCTGTGGTACGGGCCGCCGAAGCTCTCCCCGTGCCAGCCGCACATGTTGCAGCAGCTCTTCCAGGAGTCGGTGGACATCTCCCGGGCCTGCTTCCACGGCCGGAGCCGGGGATCGGCGACCTGCTGGCGGGTGATGATCAGGGCCCGGAGCCGGTTGCGGGCGGCTGCGGTCAACGACACGGGTTGCTCCTCAGATCCAGAAGGCCTCGGCGGTCGACGACCTCGCGCCACCGCTCGGCGAACGCAGCGTCGGAGAAGTCCTGCGCCCGCTTCACCGCGGCCCCCGACAACCGCTCGCGTAGCGACGCATCATTGGCCACCAGCGCGGTCTTGTCCATCAGCTCCCGCGGCGTCGACCACCGGAAGCCGTCCTCGCCGTCATGAACGATCTCCCGCTGACCGGCCCGGTCGATCACCACCGGCACGCAGCCGCCGGACATCGCCTCCGCGGTGGTCATGCCGAAGTGCTCCTGGGCCCAGGGCGCCTTCTCCTCGTCCTCCCCGAAGCCGGTGGCGGACCAGAAGACCGACGCCGTCTCCATGGCCTGCTCGACCGTGGACCGGGGCGCGTTCGGGATGATCGTGATCGGCAGGCCGTCGGCCGCGCTGATCACGGTCTCCAGGTAGGGCCGGTTGGACTCCTCGCAACCGCCGAGCACGGTCATCGACCAGCCGTCCAGCCGGCCGTCCTTCACCATCTGGCCGAACATCTGGACCATCTCCAGCTGCCGCTTGGAGTGGCCGAGGCCGGGCTCGAAGAACCGGCCGACGGACAGCACGACCTTCTCCCGCTCGGCCCGCGGGGTGAACTCGTCGACCTGGATCGGCGGGTAGAGCACGTCGGAGTCCGACTCCCACATCCGCCGGATCCAGCGCTGGGTGTATTCGGAGTTGGCCAGCACGGTGTCGTAGCCGCCGAGGAACTCCTGCCCGCGCAGGTCCCGCATCAGCCACGGGAACCGGGTCGCGAGCAGCGCCCTCGGCCCGCGGCCGGTCGAGCCGGCCAGCCGCATCCGGGACACCGCGACGCCCAGCGAGCGGCTGTCGTCCGGCCCCGGCACGGTGGTGCCGGAGCGGAACCGGACCTCGGTGCCGTCCATGCTGTTGGGCAGCTCGACGACGTGCCGGCGGAAGTCCTGGGTCGCCGTCAGCGTCGCCACCACGCCCGAGTCGTCCTCGATGACCAGCTCCTCGGGCTCGGTCATACCCGGCCGGCCCAGGTCGAACTGCACCGTCCGCGGCGGCCCCGGCTCCAGGTAGAGCACGGCCTCGCCGTTGGTCCAGGTCCACTGGCGCAGCCGGCCGCCCTCGTGCGGGAACCAGCCGGTCCCCCAGCGCATCGCCAGGTGCTCCCGGTACGCGGACAGCTGCGGCCCGAGCACCCGGATCGCCGTCCGGCGCCAGGCCGAGAGGTCGTGGTCGAAGGGCGTCGGGAAGAAGCACAGGTACGCCGCGTGCCGCGACTGCGGCACGACCACGGACATGTACGTCGCGTTGACGAACAGGTCGTACTCGGCCGACAGCGCGGAGACGTACGCGTCGCCCTTGTCGGGGACCGTCCGCATCGTGCACCGGGACAGGTCCAGGCCCAGGTGGTCGGCGAGCTCGTCCCGGTCGACCGGGCTGTGCCCGAGCAGGTCGACCTCGACGCCGTCCTTGGACAGGACCTCCGCGATCATGCCGGAGTGCCGCTCGCCGCCTCCCATCGAGTGCCAGTAGCGGTCGTAGATGGCGGCCTTCATCGTTCGCTCACCAGCCAGCGTTCCAGTTCCTTCCGGGACAGCACCGCCTGCCGGCCGAACTCGCGCCGGCGGCGCAGCATCGTCGGCAGCAGGCGGAGGTACGACGCGAGCACGCGGGCCCGCAGCAGGTGCGGCCGCAGCGCCGGCCGGGACCGCGACCGCAGCGTCTCGCGGCCGGTCCGGACCAGCATCGAGGCCGAGGTCAGCGGATACCGCAGGACGGCGCGGGCGGCCAGCCCGGCGTCGGCGTCCTTGGTCAGCATGAGCAGCCGGTTGCGGTCGACGTGGAACATCCACAGCGGCGACCACTCGGTGCTGGAGGCGGAGTGCAGGTGACGCAGCACCGCCGTGGGCTCGTACCGGATGGACCAGCCGCGGGAGCGCAGCCGCCAGGACAGGTCGGTGTCCTCGTAGTAGAGGAAGAAGTCGTCGTCGAACCAGCCGGCGTCGCGGCCGGCCGCCGTCCGCATCGCCATCCCGTTGCCGCAGGCGGTGAACACCTCGGCCGCGGTGTCGTACTGGCCGGTGTCGGGCTCCTGGAAGCCGCGGTCGGCGCCGTAGCCCTCGGTCAGCACGATGCCGCCGGCGTTGTTGACCACGTCGATGAGCGGGGTGCCGTCGCCGACGGCGAGCACCGCCTCGGTCGCCTCCGGGGTGGCCGTCGCGGTCAGCGACAGCCCGGCGCCGGACACGGTCACGGCCTTGTCCCGCTCGGCGATCCAGCGGAACGTCACCTTCATCGACCCGGCCACGTCGCCGCCGGTGTCCTGCACCGGCACCAGGAAGCGGCCCTCGGGGCGGGTCCAGCGGAAGCGGCCGGCCCCGGTGCCCTCCGGCCCGTACGCCAGCTGCTCCCAGAGCACCTTGTCGGTGACGTCGCGGCCGTCGACCTCGACCGCCAGCAGCCGGACGCCCAGCTCCCGCGGGTCGTGCGGGCCGGGGCTGAAGCCGGCGGTGCGCAGCGTCAGCGCCAGGAACCGGGGCGCGAACAGCACCTTGCCGGTGGTCACGCCGAGCCGGTCGGCGCCGGGCTGTCGCTGACCGCGACGGCCACCCCG
>DATINN010000289.1:0-1690 GCA_035474175.1 Mycobacteriales bacterium
GTGGCGTCCGGGCCGAGCGTGTCCGAGCCGGTGGCGAGGATCGCGCGCCGGTCGAACAGCCAGTCCACGGCCGCGCCGGAGAAGCCCGGCGCCGGGGTCGTGACGTACGGGGAGTTTTCCCCGTTGCCCTGGCCGAACAGCCGCGCGTAGCCGGTGAGCAGCAGCACGCAGCCGCCGGCCGGGATCCGCCCGTGGCGGTGCTCCCAGCGCTGCAGGTCGGCCTGCTCGACCAGGAAGTCGGGGCCGTCGGCGCGGATGCGGGCCCGCACGTCGATCACGGCCAGCGGCATCAGGGTGAAGTCCTCGGTGAGCTGGTTGAGCCGCTTGCCGCCGATGATGAAGTGCACCGGCGCCGAGATGTGGCTGGCCGTGTGCGTGCCCAGGCTGGTGATGTGCTCCAGCAGGAAGCCGCCGTCGTCGTGCGCGGGGGTGCGCGTGTCGGTGTCGACCTCCCAGGTGAAGGCCGGGTCGCCCGGGAACAGCGGCACGCCGTCGCGCAGCGACAGCGTCAGCGGCACCCGCTCGGCCGTGCGCGGGTCGACCCGCTCGTAGCCGGCCGGGATCCGCCGGTGCCGGGACCCGGCCGCGGCCGAGCTGGGTGTGGCCGATGCGGTCGCGGCCGGCAGCGCGGCCACCCCGGCCGCGGCCAGGCCGGCGGCGATCAGCGCCCGCCGCCCCAGCGGCTGTCCCGGCTCCCGGTGTCCCGTTTCACGCTCTCCGGTCATCGCCCGTCCCTCCAGCTCGGTTGTCCCGCGGAATCATGGCGCATCGGGCCGACCGGTGCGGTCCGGTCACCCCAGCTCGATCACCGCAGCACGAGCCGGCGGGCGTCCACCTCCAGGTACGCCCCGGCCGACCGCAGCTCGGCCGCGGCCGCCGGGTCGGTCAGCCCGAGCCGGGCCGGGGTGCCGGCGGTCACGGCGACCATCCGGCCGGTGAACGTGGCCCGCTGCCCGGGCCGGACCCGGACCGCGGACTCGGTGCCGTGCGCGTCGAGCTCGACCCAGACCCGGGCGCCGGGGCCGCCGCCGACCCAGAACCCCTCGTCGGCCGGCACGGACTGCACCGGCACGTCCCGGGCCTCGGCCGGGCGGCCGACGTCCGCGGTCATCGGGCCGACCCGGGCGGCCGGCAGCACCGGGACGCCCCCGACGGTCAGCGTGGCCGGGCTGCTGGCCCGGCTGGTGGCCGGCGGCGGCGCCGCCACCGGCGCGGGCGGCGGCGAGCCATGGGTGACGACCGCGACCACCACCGCGGTCGCCACCGCCACCGCCCCGGACGCGGTCGCCGGCACCGGGTTGGCCCGGATCCAGGCCGCCACCCGGCCGGGCAGCGCGAGCAGCACGGCCACCGGGGCCAGCGCGGTCAGCGACCGGCGCCGCTGCAGCAGCGGCTCCGCCAGCCCGGCGCAGGTGGCGCAGCCCATCAGGTGCTCGGCCGCCCGCAGGGTGCGCTGCCGGGCCCGGTCGCCGAGGGACAGCGCGTCCAGCACGCCGCGGCAGCGGGCCGTCGGCAGCGTCACCCGGCGCAGCGCCAGCAGGTGCTCGACCCGCAGCCGGGCCCGGGCCCGGGCGAGCCGGGCCGCGACCGTGCCGGCCGGCACGCCGTGCTCGGCGGCCAGCTTGCGGACCTCGACGCCCTCGACCTCGTGCTCCAGCAGCAGGTCGCGGTCCTCGGCCCGCAGCGCCGC
>DATINN010000290.1:0-2044 GCA_035474175.1 Mycobacteriales bacterium
CGAGCACCAGCCCGGCGGCCGCGCCGACCACGCCGAGCACCGCCCCCTGGGCCAGCAGCATCCGCCGGACGTCAGCCGGCCGGCCGCCGTTGGACAGCACCAGCGCCGAGTCGCGCAGCTGCCGCCGCGCCGCCACCGCGAACGCCGTGCCCGCCAGCAGCACGACCTCCAGCAGCCCCAGCCCGGCGACCAGCAGGATGATCGCGACCAGGGTCGGGTCGCCGCCGCCGCTGTCACCGCCCGCCGGCTGCCACCGCTGCGGGTGCAGCACGGCGTCGCGGGGACGCAGATACAGTCCCGCCCCGGCCAGCCGGTCCTGCAGCGACCGGTCCGCGACCACCCCGGCCGGCAGCGCGACCAGGTAGTCCTCGGCCGGCTGCGCGGTGCCGCCGGTCCACCCCGGCGGCCCGGCCGCGAACTGGCAGGACCGGCAGGACGGCTGCGCGGCCAGCCCGACCACCCGCTGCACCGGCAGCCCGGTCGGCCGCACCTCGTCGCCGACGGTGACGCCGAGCCGGTCGGCCAGCGCGGGGGAGAGGGTCAGCTCGCCCGCGGCGCCGGCCAGCCGCCCGGCCCGTACGGACAGCAGGCCGGCGGCGAGCGGGTCGGTCCAGGCCAGCTCGGTCGTCCGGACCAGGGTGGTGCGGTCGCCGGTGACGATGGGCAGGGTGCCGTCGGGCCGGCGGGCCAGCACCCGGCTGCCGGCCGGCAGGAACCGCGCCGGGTCGACCGAGGCCGCGTCCCGCTGGGCCGCCCCGGGTTGGGAGCCGAAGCCGGACCCGTCGATCTCGATCCGCTCGAAGGAGCTGACCATCACCGTCGCGTCGGCCGCCCCCATGCTGCGCACCGCCCGGGTGGCCGGGTCCAGGTTGGCCGTCCGGTACGCCGTGTCCAGGAAGGCGGTGCCCAGCACCGGCGCCGCCACCAGGGCGGCGATCAGGACGGTGCGGCCGGGGTGGCGGCGGGCGGTCCGCCGGGCCACCCGCAGCGCGGGCGCCCACCGGCTCATCTCCCGCTCCTCCGGCTGACCCGGCCTCGTCCCTCGGCCGACTCAGCCCTCGTCGCTCCCCGCTCGCGCTGCGAGCACTCGCACTCGCTCATCGGCTCGGGTCCAGCAGCGACTCGGCCGCGGCCAGCGGCTCGGTCTGGTCGACCACGGTGCCGTCCCGGACGAAGATGATCCGGTCGGCCCAGCCGGCCAGCCGGGCCTCGTGGGTGACCAGCACCCCGGCCACGCCGTCGTCGCAGCGGGCCCGGATCAGCCGCAGCACGGCCTCGCCGCTGTCGGAGTCGAGCGCGCCGGTGGGCTCGTCGGCCAGCAGCAGCGTGCGCTCGCCGACGATGGCCCGGGCGATCGCGACCCGCTGCTGCTGCCCGCCGGACATGTCGTCCGGGAACCGGTCGGCCAGCTCGCCGATCCCGAGCCGCTCCAGCGCGGTGATCGCGTGCCGCCGGGCCTTGCGGGTGGACATGCCGTCCAGCTCCCCGGGCAGCGCCACGTTTTCCGCCGCGGTGAGCGCGGGGATCAGGTTGAAGTCCTGGAAGACGTAGCCGATCGACCGGCGGCGCAGCGCCGCGACGCCGGCCGCGGGAAGGGCGCCCAGGTCCTGCCCGCGGACCAGGACCCGGCCCGAGGTCGGCGCGTCCAGGCCGCCGGCCAGCGTGAGCAGCGTGGACTTGCCCGACCCGGACGGGCCCATCACCGCGACCAGCTCGCCCGCGGCGACGGTGAGCGAGACCCCGCGCAGCGCGTGCACCGCGGTCTCGCCGGCGCCGTGCACCCGGGACACGTCGGCGAGCTCCAGCACCACCTCGGTCATCGCACGACCTCCGTCGAGGGGACCTCGGCCGGGTCGGCGGGCCGGGTGGCCCGCGCCACCCGGGCCTCGCAGTGGTCCAGCCAGCGGATCTCCGCCTCGGCCTGGAACACCAGCGCGTCGAGCACCAGCGTCCAGGCCAGGTCGGCGTCGGCGTCGGCCCGGGCCTTGAGCCGGGTCAGCCCCTGCATCGCCCGCATGGTCGCCGACCGCTGCACCTGCACGAC